>JAQUQK010000001.1:0-47060 GCA_028716125.1 Thermoplasmatota archaeon
GCAGACAATAATTCATTTTTCTCCTCGTTTAAACGATCTATCCACAGTCTTTTTATATAGAGGCGCCGATTTCGCAGTGGTGGCTATGAAACGCATTGCAATAATAGGGATGCTCGGGATGCTCTTGACGGCCGCAATGTCTGGCTGCGTTGGAAACGCGGTGACTCCTGCGATTGTCACGCAACTGCAAGAAGGCTGGTCCCTTGACTCTGGCAATTCCGGCAGCATAAACATATCCGGGATGTTCAATGCTTACATGAACACATATGAGCATAAGTCCAGTAAGATAACAGACGGGATGATATTCCTCGCGAAAATGTCGAACATATCTTTCATCGACGAAGTCGGGATGCTAAACAGCCTGATAGATGAGAACCTCGACGGCGTTGTCGAAACGCTGGAAAAAGAGCTGAACTGCCAGATAAACGTGACAAAGCCCGTGATTGAAAGTGTTACAATAGATGGATATGACGTTGCGGAGTACGCGTACACGCTTTCAGGTTCTTCGGGCGACGGCTCGAACTCTATTTCGGGCAAAGTAGTGCGCGCTGCCTGGAACTGCACCGATGGCGCAGTCGTAGCAGTGCTTGGAATTGCAATATCGCACTACAAGGAAGGAAGCGCTGTTGACATAACCCCCAGTCCGGACCAAGGGGAAACGTAAAAGAAATGCTCCTGTCGATTGACTGCTAATTTTTTTCCTTTTTCTTTCTAATTTCAAGTTCAGTCTTTTCTTATTTTGCGCCCAACTGTGACGTATCCAGTATGTCCGAGCATTTCGTGCGAGGGGCGCGTTCCCGTTTCCTTGACGACGAGTTCGCGCTGGAGCGTCTCAAAAGTTCTTATCATCCCAAAGCCGTTCTGCTCCATCGCGCTTACGTTCTTTTCAACCTGCGGTATTGTAGGGGAATAACAAACTAATGTCCCGCCCATCTTGAGTGCGCCCTTCGCCGCAGGCACCGCTTCCCACGGCGTCGGCATGTCGAGAACAAATGCGTCCGCGTTCTTTTCCTCGACGCCTTTTGTGACGTCGCCGAGCTTTACGGCGCAGACGCTTGAAAGTCCCGCCGCCTCAACGTTTTTCTTTCCAAAGTCCGCAAAGTCCTGGCGGATTTCATAGGTGACTATTTTGCCTGCTGGCGCGACAAAGTGGGCCATCGCGATGGTAAGCGCAGCCGAGCCGATGCCTGCCTCGATTACGGTGTCGCCCGACTTTATCCCAAGCTCAAAAATTATCTGGGCGGCGTCCTTTGGATGGATTATTTGCGCCCCTCTTTCAATGCTTTCAATTTTGTCCATCAAATTGGGCTGAAGCGTTGTAAAATCGCGGTTTGCAATATTGACTTTTGCGCCCCATTCAAGGCCGATTAATTTACCTGTGTTGAAAAATCCCGCGCCCCTGACCTTTATTGTCTCGTTCCTGGCGCGAACCGTCCTCTTGTCGCCTTCGGAACCGAGGAGAAGGACGACGTCGTTTTCAGCGATTAAACCTGACATTTGAACTTTGGATAATCGGATATGGAAGTATAGAATTTTGCTTCCCGATATGATTATTTATGGATGCTTGATTTTCGGACGATGAGAATCCGCGAGATGGCTGAAAACGACATTGCCGGAGTTGCGCGTGTTCACGTGGACTGCTGGCGCACGACGTATGCTGGGATAATGCCTGACGACTATCTGAACGGGATATCTTACGAAAGGTCTGGCAACAGATGGAAAAAGAATCTCGACGAGATAAAATCCAAGCGCGAAAGTTTCTGCTTCGTCGCCGAAAATGACGGCGGGGAAATAATCGGATTTTCGTACGGCGGACCGCAGAGAAATACAAATACGGACTTTTTCCCTGAATACAAAGGGGAAATTTATGCAGCATACGTCCTGAAAGCGCAGCAGCAGAAAGGCGCGGGACGTCCAACTTGTAAAAGCGCTCGCAACCCGGCTTATGGAACGCGGAATGGATTCTATGATTGTCAACGTTTTAGCCCAGAATCCGTCGCGCAAGTTCTATGAAAAAATGGGCGGAAAATTCATCACGACAAAGAACATTGAACTCGGGGGAGCAAAGCTGGAAGAAACGGTTTATGGGTGGAAAGATTTAGGCGCAACTCTGCAAGTTGATTGAACCGTCCCAATTTTAAACCATGAAAAATATACAATGTCGTGCCATCGGAAAGAAAAGCGGCGCGTCCGGAGATTTCCATTTCTCCCGAACGGGTTTTGGCGTTCCGACTCCACAGGCATCACTTGGAAGAAAGGGCGGATGCCAAACAAATAGCCCGCGTAGTCGACAATGTCTGCGGAGTTCAAGCGCAAGTTATGTCGGCGGCGCAGATTGCGCTTTGGGCACGAATTAAGGACATTGCGCCTGAAGATGTAGAGAATGCGCTGTGGAAGGAAAAATCCCTCGTGAAAACGTGGTGCATGAGAAGCACCGTGCATATTGTCCCTTCTGATTACCTGTCAATTTATACCGGCGCAGTGCGAAGGAGCATGATAAAAAACGAGCAGTCATGGATAAAGAGGCGCGGCGGGAATCCGGACGATACGCAGGAAATGATAAATGCCATTGGGGGTGCGCTTGGCCACGAGTGCATTACCCGCAAAGAACTGACGGAAAAAGTAGTTGTATCGCTTGGAGAAAAAGCAAGAAAATGGGTCGGCCACGGCTGGGGCGGAATTATGAAGCAAGCGTGTCTGGCGGGCTTGGTATGCTTCGGGCCGAACCGATGGCAGGAGATTACTTTCGTTCGGTGCGATTCATGGCTACGAAAAACAACGGGCGCTTCTGTGGAAAAATCCGAGAATGAATTGATGCGCCGCTATCTTGGAAGTTACGGCCCTGCTTCACTTCAGGATTTTTCGGCATGGAGTGGAATTCCTGCTGGAACTGCGATCGAAATATTGGAGAATATTGAAAATGAAACGTCGAAAGTAAGCGTAGAGGGAAAAGAAAAAATTGTCTTGCGCAAGGATTTGGACGATCTTGAATCCGCCGACACCGTAGCGCCATCCGTACGCCTGCTGCCGAGCTTTGACTCATACATGCTGGGCCACAGGAACAAATCTCATCTTGTGGACGAAGCACACTATAAACTGGTTTATCGCAAGGCAGGATGGCTATCACCAGTGGTTTTGTCGAATGGAAGAGCAATAGGTACATGGTCATACGAAAAGAAGGACAAAAAACTAGCCGTTGCCGTAAATCTCTTTGAAAAAACATCAGCGGAAGCAAGAAAGAAGATAGAAAACGAAGCCGCTAATCTCGGTCACTTTTTCAATATCGATGCAAATACGACCTTCGTTTGATTAAATTTCTTACAGCTTCTTCTCCAACTGCTTGTTCATCACTTTGAAGCCCGCTTTTTCGTAAAGGCGCTCCGCTTTTTCGTTGCCTGCAGTCACCATCAGGCGCACGATCTCAAATCCTCTGGATTTCAGACGGGCAAAGCATTCCTCGACCATTTTCTCGGCTGCGCCGTTCCTTCGGAATTCCGGCTTTACGTAAACGTCAGTTATGTTCGCCGCCTTGCGGACGAGTTCAAGCGGGAAATGAACTTCCTCGAAGATAAGATAGCCAGCAACCTTGCCGCCGCATTCCGGCACAAGCAGTTCGCCGGCGGCTATGCGCTCCTTTGACCATCCGGCAAAGCGCCTGCGGTTCTGTTCATTGAGTTTTATGAAATATCCAAATTCGTCGCCGCCCTCCTTCTGGAAATTCCACCACATCGAAACAATTTCATCGTGGTCTTTTTCTGTTGCCTGCCGTATGGATATTTCTTCCACAAATTCACCTCTTAAATCCCGCACCATTCACAGAAACGCGCCACAGCTTATCTTCATGTTTTATTTCAAATTTTACATCCAGGAATTTCTCAACAACCCACATGTTCGTGCAAGCATGCTGTGAAACTTCACGCGCCAGCACTTCGCTTTTCCCGGACGCCAGCGCCATATACGGAACTAGCTGGTCGAGTGCATGAACATCGACGGTTGCGCCTGACTGCACTTCGGCGGCAAGGGCATTCACAGCGTCATCGGCCACTTTTTCAGAAGGCACGCCCCGTTCTCCAAGCGCAGAAGAGCCAATTATTGTCTTGTCTGATTTTGCCCAAAGCGCGATTCCAACCCCGGGCGAGAAACTTTCCGAAATTTCGGTTGATATTTTCGGCGTCTGCTTCAGTTGGTTGTAGATGCGCACCATTGCGGATTTTTTGATGCGTTCCGGCACGTGCTCCGGAATTGTGGGGGCGCAAAAGACGTTGCCGAAATAGGAGAACGCACCCTGCTCTGAAATTTGTATGAGGCGCAATTCCTTGCATGGCGCAATTTCCATAATCGCCTGCCCTCCACCTTTGGGATAATAGCCGCGGCGGAAGAGTTCAACGGTTGCATTGACGCCCATTTTTGAAACTATTGGAAGGAAAACGCTGCGCAGGTAGTCAATCGGTGGCGCCATCTTTGTGTCGGTGCCTCCTGTGATTTTAAGGCGAACCGGCGAAGGGGCAAAGAGTGCGGCAGGAAGGCAACACTGGAAAATCAGCGGAATATTGCCTGCCGTTCCAACGTCAAGTGAAAAAGCTCCGCCCTTGATTTCACCAGGTTTAAAAACAATTTTGCGCGAGCCTTTTTCCAATCCTTCGACCTCTGCACCACACAGCTGGCGCACGGCTTCAACTGCCGTAAGGTGCTGGGGCTGAAGCCCGGGATTTTGGCGGTTTGCGCGTATGTTTTGGATTTCAATTGCTTTTCCGGTAAGCGCCGACATTGCAACTGCGGTGCGTATTATCTGCCCGCCGCCTTCGCCGTATGAGCCGTCGATTTTAAGCATCGGATTGGAATTGTATTGTGGCATTTAAAAAGATGCAAAATCTGAAAAATGCGGGAAGATGTGAATTATGATTTCGGCTGTATTATGATGCACTGGCCGCCTCCGGGCATCATTGTCGCTTTTATCACTGCGGACGAATCAACGGCCTGCGTACTGGAAACAATATCGGTTGGATCGTATTGGATGTTGCTTCCTTCTTCCCATATTGTAGCTTCGTATTTTCCAGGGCCGAGGAACTGCAACGGAATTGCAATCTCCCGCGCAGTCTCGCCGCATATGCTTCCGACGTACCACGTGCTGCCGCTTCTTCTCGCAATAGTGACGTAATCGGCTACATTATCATTGACTGCGACAGTTTCATCCCATGTTGTCGGAACTTTCTCTATGAACTCAAATCCGGCGGCGCCTTCGTAGTCGAAAGGCGCATCTATCAACATCTGGAGTTCGCTTTCATAAACTACGAACATCGCCATCTGGCCACAGCGCGTTCCCTGAATGTTAGGGTAGCCCTGGTTGAAATTCTCTATCCCGAATGCGCCTGGCGTGAAGTCCATCGGCCCCATTAGCATTCTCGTGAAAGGTATCGTGGTGTAATGCTGTGGCGTGTCGCTTGTGCCAAGATCCGAAAACGGCGGCTTGTCGCGCGGCCCCCTATATTCCTCGCCGCGTATTCCTTCCTGCGTCAGCAAGTTAGGATAAGTCCTGCCCATTCCGGTCGGCGTGTATGCGCCGTGGAAATCCACTGCAAGATTGTACTTTGCCGCGGCCTCCACAATTTCCCAATATAGATTAACACGCTCCACGTGGTTCCCGCCGTCGCCGTCTACCTTGACGCCTTTCGCGCCCCAGCTTGCATAGGCGGCTAGCGCCTCGTCCAGTTTCAATTTGAGCGTGTCCTCATGAACCCATAGCATGACGCCAACGCCTTTTTCTTTTCCGTACTTTATGATCTCGGTCACGTTCATCCAGGGTATCTTGTTGTCTGTCGCGTCCTGCTGTTCCGGCGAAGCCCAGGCATCGGTTTCAGTGCAATACCAGCCGGCATCCACGATCACATATTCTATGCCATGGCTCGCGGCAAAATCGATGTAATACTTATGGATGTCGGTGGTCGCAGCCATCATGAATTTCCACCAGGGCCAAGCCACCTTTCCGGGTTTTATCCATGACGTATCATCAAGCGCGCAAGGCTCGTTGAGGTTCATCATTATGTTCGATTCGACGAACCTGCCTGGACTTTCCGCAATCATGACCAGGCGCCACGGGGTTGAGAATGGCGCAGAAGCATTGGTGATTGTTGCCGGATTATTCATCGAAGGGGTGACGATGTTTTTGAGGGATAACGCGGAGTCGGTTCCAGTAACATACATCCCGCCATAATTCCTGAGATTCGCTTCAGCTATCGCAAACCATGCTGAGCCCGCATCGACCAAAAGCGGCACTCCTATTATGTCGCCTTTCTTTATCTCACTGATTTTCGTCGGGTTGTAGAATCCCTCGTAATTGTTCATGAAACTGCCGAGATTTACAGCATACGACGTGTAGTCTTCGGGGATGCAAAACGAAGTGCTCTCGTTCGTTATCGTAAATTCGGACGATCCTTTCTGCTGCGGAAAATGGTACCTGAATGCGACGGCGTCGTCGTATGCGCGGAAAATGACATTCATATCAATTGCGCCGCATTCAACTGAAACCGTCATCTCGTTGTAATGGTCGCGGGCAAACTCCGACTTTCCAACCGGAAGCTCATAAGTTTCATCCTTAGAATCGTATTTCGATCCTACTATTTTGAAGTTGGCGTCAAGCGGCTTTCCGTCAATCTCGATTCCAAGGGGCGAAGGGCAAATGATTTGTTTTCCGTCGAACGAAATTTCGTATGCCAGAGTTCCAGGCTGCGGGGAATCTAACAAGGAAACTTGAACTGAGATTCTTCCGTTTGGCGATTCGAGCGATTTTTCGCCGCCTGCGCCAATCAAACCGTTCAAGTCCATACAGCCAGAAAGCGCTGGCGCCAAAAACGCAAACACAGCCAATATCACAGCAAGTTTTTTCATTTAGCCACACCCCAAATATACATACTAATTCCAACCCTGCTCAAATTCTTTTCCCCATGAACTTGGATTTGAACCCATTTCAAATGTAACAGCACCTCCGCAAAGAATGTCTTTATGGTCGAATTGCGGAACTCCTAGCGGCTCTCCGTTTAGCGTTGCGGACTGGATATACTTGTTGTCCGGCGAATTGTTCTTCGCCTCTATCACGAAATCGCTGCCGTTGTCCAGATGAATTACTACCTTGTCAAATATCGGGCTTCCTATGGCATATTGCGGCAGGCCAGGGCACAAAGGATAGAAACCCATTGCGCTGAAGACGTACCATGCGCTCATCTGCCCGCAGTCGTCGTTTCCGCAAAGGCCCTCTCGGGTAGAGTTGTAAAAATCAGCCATTATCCTTCTTGCCATTTCCTGCGTCTTCCACGGCGCTCCTGCAAAGTCATAGAGATAGGCAACGTGATGGACTGGCTCATTGCCGTGGGCGTACTGGCCAATCAATCCGCTTACGTCCGGCTGGCCTTCCTGATCTTTGGGAACTTGGGTAAAAAGCGCATCTAGCTTTTCGATGAACTTGTCTTTTCCGCCAAAAAGCTGGATTAATCCCGAAACGTCCTGCGGCGCAAACCACGACCACTGCCATGCGTTGCCCTCGGTGTAGTATGGATATATTTTCATGGGGTCGAAATCTGAGGGGTTCATCCATTGGCCGGTGATGCTTTTGCCGCGCATGAATCCTGTGCCGGCATCGAAAAGATTGGCATAATTCTTCGACCTTGCCATAAATGTATCATAGTCGCTGGTCTTGCCAAACCCCTTCGCCATCTGCGCTATGCAGAAGTCGTCGTAGGCATATTCAACAGTTCTTGAAACGCCCTGATTTAGGACCAGGCAAAGAGGGTAATATGGATCTGTGAATTCGCTGTTGATGTCGGCCGGCACATATCCGATGGTCATGTAATATTCGATTCCATACCGCCCTTCGCCGAAGCTGGCATATCCCGTTTCCGGGACGGCGTAGGTCCCGCGCATCATGCCGTCCTTCCAAATCGCCTCATATGCAGTAGCAATGTCAAAATTCACGATGCCCTTCACATATGCGTCGGCGATAACGGAGTCTGCATGCGTTCCGGTCATTGCATTGTTCTCGCTGTTTGCAAGATGCCATCTTGGAAGCCATCCGGTTGCAAGGCCGCCGCCGTCCTTGTAGATGTTGACCATGGAATTGACCATGTCTCCTGCCTTGCCTGGATTTAGCAATGCTATCAGCGGATTTAGCGCCCTGAATGTATCCCAAAGCGAGAAAACCGTATATTGCGTTGAATCTGTATGATGCACCTGCCAGTCTACGCCCATGTACGAACCGTCAACGTCCGAGAACGTGCTTGGGTGTATCATCGAGTGATACATTGCTGTGTAGAAAGTTCTCTTCTGGTCGTCTGTGCCGCCGAAAACCTCAACTTTGCCAAGCTGCCCGTTCCATTCGTTCCTTGCACTCTGGCGTAAAGCGTCAAAATCCCATCCGGGCGCTTCCGCTTCAAGGTTGGCGCGGGCACCTTCTACGCTGACGAAGGAAATGCCGACTTTCACCATTATACTCTCGCCTGGCGTGACGTCGAAATTGGCGAACGCGCCAATGCTCCTGCCAAAGTCCTCGGAGCTGCCATCGCGCACCATTCCTTCATTCCAGGTCCCGGATGATTTGAACGGCTTGGAGAATTCTGCATAGAAATAGACAGTATGTCTTGGAGACCAGCATGATGCCGAGCGGAACCCCTCGATGACATTGTCGCCTACGATTTTCACGTCGGCTGTTGTAATCAATGGCGCGATTGCAGCAACCTGGTCAACGAGGAATTGGGTTATCCCATGGCTTAGGTCAATCAAAACGCGCCCCTCGCCTCCCTCATTGAAAGTATATTTGTGGATTCCAACCCGAGTCGTTGTCGTCAATTCCGCGGTAATGTTGTAATCCTGCAGCAAAACGCTGTAGTATCCTGCCTCTGCCTTTTCAGTATCATGGCTAAAAACGGAACGATAGCCGGAGCCGGGAGTCGCCTTGTCTCCGGGAACGACTTTCAATTCACCGTTTGCCGGCATTAGAAGTATGTCGCCGTAATCCCCACACCCTGTTCCCGAAAGGTGCGTGTGAGAAAAGCCGATTATAGAATTGTCCGAAGAATGATATCCCGAGCACCAGTCCCAGCCAACCGTTCCAGTGTCCGGGCTAAGCTGAACCATTCCAAAAGGAGCGCATGGACCGGGAAAAGTGTGGCCGTGCCCTCCAGTCCCTATGAAAGGATTTACGTAATCAGTCGGCTCGAATAAGGAATTTTCGGCGTTCGTTTTCTGCCCATTCCACGAAATGCATCCTGAAAAAGACGCGGCCAGCGTAATGAATACGGCAACCAATGCTAAAGCGGTTTTTGTTTTAGCGTTTCCTGTCAAACCATTCACCTTTGGCCTAATTCATCCATATCTCGATGCTGTGCGTTCCCGAAATATCGCCGGAGATGGACTTTTCATTCTGCTCTTTTCCGTCGATTGCAAACTTTGCAATATTCAAACCGGAATCGTGGATTGTTATGTTTAGAATCGCATTTCTGTACGGAATGTTTGACAGGCGCGTTTCGCCTTTGAATTCTGATGGAACGCACAGGTCGAAGCTAATTCCCTCCTCTTCAAAATTCATCCCAAATATGCCCTGGTATATCATCGCCAGATAGCCCGCCTCGCTCCAAAGCTGGGTCCTTGAGCCGTCGACCTTTCCTCCGTTGGTGATATAGAATTCCATGAAGGTTCCGCCGCTCTTTGTCAATTCGGAAAGCGCATCCAGTTCGTGTGCAAACAAGTCAACTCTATCGTATTTCGCTGCGCCAAGCGCCCAGTATCCCATTACAAAAGGCCAGATCTGCCCATTATGGTAATAATCCGGGTCGTTGTATCGAGCCATATCATAACCGACAGTTTCGTCAAAAGGATCGTATTCGAACAGGATCCATTCGGTGAATTGCGGCCAGAGGCAGGGAATTCCATAATCTGAAACATATGTGCTCTCTAGAACTTTAGCCGCCCTTTCTTCATCCGCAATTCCAAAAAGCACGACCAGTGCTTCGCCAAGCCCTTCCATTCTGTCGCTCAGTGCTCCATTTTCATCTTTGTAATATGCGTAGAATCCGCTCTCCTCGATCCACAGGTTTTCGTTTATCGCAAGAGAGAGTTTCTCCGCTTTTTCAGCAAGCGCATCTGTTTCCTCTACGGGAGCGCCAAGTGACTGCCCCATCAGATTTGCGATTTTATATGCATTGTAATAAAGGGCGTTCGTGCTGAGCACTTTTGCGGCCCCCACTTTTTGGCCGTTGAATGCATAATCTATAGGATATGCGCTGTTCGATTCCATGAAACTGGAACAGCCCTTAAAAAGCCCGTCCTGGGAATCGAAGGCGTCGTTCTCGGCGTGCGCAAGCGAGTTCTTGATGACATCGTAAGAATACGCCAGGAAATCGCGGTCATTTGCGATCTTGTAAAATTCCCATGCGCCGGTTGCCCAAACGATGGCGTCAGTCAAGTACGGCCAGCCGCCGAAGTGCCCGCAGCTGTCCTGAAGCGCAATCCTTTTTCCATCTGGAACCTCAGTGCAATACTCCAAAGTGCTTTTCGAAATTTCAGGATACAGCAGGCCAAGCGCCAGTTTTATGGAATACGAAGCGTCGCGCGTCCAGAGCTGGTCGTAGCCCTCGCCCGCAACAAAATATTTTCCTCCGGAGCCGTTATCCCTTATGTTGCTCTTGACTTCCTCAATTGCCAATTTGTAGATCTCGTTGCATATGGGCACGCTTGATGAGAACTGGAACGTTTCGCCGACAATCTCGGGAGCGCCTTGATTGGCGTTTTCGGAAACACACCCGGAAAAGACAAGCGATGTAAATGCGATTGCAGCAAACGCTGCCAAAATCATTGAATTTTTCATGTCTACACAACCATAGGCCAGAGCATGAAAAGAGATTGCAAGATTATAAATTTTGGCCAGAGCGAAGAAAATTTCAGAAAGCTGTAAAAAAAAATCAGTTGAAAGCGCCCGCAATCCCGCTGTCCGGCGAAACGTACATAGGCGCTCCGCCCACCATCGTCATTTCCACTGTTGTATTCATTATTTCATTCGGCGGAATGCTCAGTATGTTCTGCGACAAGACAACAATGTCGGCAAGTTTTCCCGGCGTTATGGAGCCTTTCTCGTTTTCCTCAAATGAATTGTATGCGCTGTCTATAGTTATAAGTCTGAGCGCCTGCTCTACGGTAATGCGCTGTTCCGGATGCCATCCTCCTTCAGGATATCCGTCCACTTCCTGGCGCGTTACTATGCGCTGTATGCCCCACAGCGGAGAAAGAGTCTCTACATTGAAATCCGAGCCGCCTGCGCATTGGATTCCTTCATCAAGCAAGGTTTTCCACGGATATGACCATTTTGCCCTTTCGGCACCGAGCGCGTCCTCGGCAAACCTCATGTCGGTGGTCGCAAATGAAAGCTGTATCGAAGGTATTGCGCCAACTTCCTTTATCTTTTCAATAAGCTCCGACGAAAGCACCTGGCAGTGCTCAAGAGTGGGCCGCAAGTCTCTTCCCGGAAATTCATTCATTGCATTCTCATATGCATTCAGGAAGACGTCTATTGCCCTGTCGCCGATTGTGTGCGTTGCAATCTTATATCCTGCTTGGTATGCCTTGAGAACGTCTGCGTTGGCCTTGTCCTGCTCCATGAAAAGAATGCCGTCGCTCCACATCGCCTGCCACGGATACATGGTGTCGTTGAAAGGCTCGAGAAGAGCGCATGTCCTTGGGCCAAGCCAGCCGTCGCCGTAGAATTTCACCCCTAGAACGCGCACCCAATTGTCGCCATCGCCCATTTTTGTGCCGCGCTCCATCATCTCGTCAAGGTGGCGCGACGCAAGGTAAAGCTCGAAGCGCACTTTCAGCTCTCCGCTCTGGTTGAGCATGTTGAGCGCATCCAGGTATTCCCAGTCAGTTCCGGCCTCAAATATGGTAGTCAGCCCCATCTTCAGCGCTTCTTCCATCCCTAACTTAATGCCAGGAAGCATCTGCTCCACAGTAGGCAGGCGCAGGGACGATGCGCCTACCGGCATGTCCGTTGGAGTGCTGTTCGCAAGTTTTGTGGCGACGTGCGTGGAGCCGATTGCACCCCTTGTCAAGTATGCCTGATATTCATTGTAGCCCGAATAAGACGGCGCGAACGGATTTCCAGTCGAAGAGTTTGCCGTTGCCGCAGTGGCGAGAAAATGGGTGTGAGAATCCTCAAATCCAGGAACTGCAAGCCTTCCTCCAAGGTCTACTGTCTTTGTGGACGGCCCAGTGTAATCGGCGGCCTTTGCGCTGCTGCCGACGAAGATTATCCTGTCGCCCTTTATGGCGACCGCTTCCGCATACAGCATGTTGTCGTCGGCGGTCCATATCTTGCCATTCGTGAGTATGATGCCCGCCTGCTCGCCCGACGACTCGCGATCTCCTTGGATGCAGCCCGAAAAGGCGGCGAAGACCGCACCAATTGCAAGAAACAACACGGCAGCCCGTCTCATGCTTTATCTCCAATGCTCCCTCATAATCAGTCTTGTCTTTGTCGAGGCAACATTCTCAAGCCTGCGTATTTCCTCGACTATGGAATTCAGCTCGAGCGTCGACATTACGTCCACTATTGCAACTATGTCTTCTTCGCCGGAAACCTCGTAAACAACGTCAACGCCCTTCATCTTCATTATCCTTGATGCCACGTTCGAGGTGTCAACGTTCATCCCGATCTTGACGTCTATGAGCGCCTTTATGTTGCCCGCGGCGACCTTTACTGTGAATGCCTTTATCGAGCCTTCGGAAAGCATCCTGTTGACCCTTGCCCTCACCATCCCCTCGGATGCGCCTATGTTCTTTGCGATTTCAATGTAAGGCGTCCTTGCGTTCTGCCTGAGTGCCTTCAGTATTTGTTCGTCTGTGGAATCCATGCAAATCACTGCAAATTTCGCTCTAATATTGGCAAGATATACAAAAAATGGATATAAATCTAACTGTTTTCGTAAAATTAATACGAAATTCGTATAAACTTCTAAATGGAAAGTTGGAAAAAATTACAGTATGCTTCCTCCGTCGACTCCTAAATCGACCTTTATTTCCGTGGACGGGTTTTCCCACGCGTAGAGTTCTGGCGAAACTTCAAGAAGGTAAATTATGGTGGGCAGCGAGGCGCGAACCCAGTAGTTCATGTCGCTTGGAGTCATTGATGCATTGTACAGTTCGAGCAGGAAAGACGGCACGCGGTGCCTCATGTAGCACCAGTCCTTGGCTTCCCCGCTTGAATAATATGCGCCTACTGAAAATTCGGACCAGTCCGACGGATACATGCCGCTTCCTGTAGCGCTGTATATCGTGTTCTCCATCACCCATTTGAAGACAGTGTGGAACAATTCCCTGTCTTTTTCCGGAACGTCGAAAGGCGGGTTTGCCGCGTCCCACGGGCTGATAAAGCAGAATGCGTTGGTATGCATGTTGAAGTAGAATGCGAAATTGCCGTTGCTGTCGCACACGTCCATGAAGTCGCGCATCGCGCAGGATTCCGGTTCCGAGAATGCGGAGGGGCCGCAGTTTTCCAACGGATGCCCGGTGCCAAGCGGGTCCGGAACCGACATTCCTATCGGGTTGCCCCAGTCTATGTCGTAGTTCCTGTTGATATCGATGCCGTTGGCATTTTCCCTTGTGCCCGCTTCGCGCCCGTCGGGATTTGCGACGGGAATTATGTTTATTATGTTGGAATCGACAAGTTCGCGGATTGTGGCGTTGGTCTTGTAATTTGACAGAAGATAATTCATCAGCACGATGCAGGTTTCTTCTCCCGCCGTCTCGGTTCCATGCATGCAGCCGTCTATGAGGCATTCAAGTTTTCCACCTGTGATTTTTTCGTTTGTTATCCGTATGCACCATATGTCGCGGCTTTCTACGCTCTTGCCAATTGAAAACACTTCAACTAAATCCGGATATTCGGCGTTCAGGCCGTTTATCATTTCAACCATTTCGCCGTAGGTGTGCTCCTGCTTTTCAGGACTAATCACCGGAACCACGGCAGGCGAATCGGAAAAATCTCCAGAGGATTCACCAAACTGTCCAACGCATCCTGCTATTGCCGCAAAAACCATCGAGGCTGCAAGCATCAACGACACATATTTCATTTCATCATCTCTTTACATTCAATTTCGAGGGGGCGTGCCCTCGGGAAAAATGGGAGTAATGTCCGGCGTTCTCCAATTGAGGAAATTCTCTGCGTTTGCCAGCATATACATTCCTACCGGCAGAGTTGCCTTCATCCAGTGCGTAAGATTTGCGTGGGTGGCCACCGACCCTTGCGAAAGCTCCATCGTGAACGACGCCACGCCATGTCGCATGTAGCACCAGTCGCCAGCGGTTCCGCTTGCAGGCATCGGCTGGCCGCCCGTTTCATTGAGCCACTGGGTGCGCCCGGCCTCGTATTCCGTATGATCCCTGACCCATTGGAACGTATGTTCAATTAAATCGTAGTCGCGCTGCGGCATCTCGAAAGGCGCCCTCGCGCAGCTCCAGCATCCGAGGAGCGCATGGTTAGCAGTATGGCACGGCATATAGAATGCGAAATTCTTGTTGTGAAGCGTTTCCATGAAGTCGCGCATGGCGCAAGTTTCCGGCTCGGAGAACGGCTCCGGCCCGCAGTTTTCGAACGTGTGCCCGGTAAGCCCCATTGGATCTATGATGCTGCTTCCTTCCGGATTTCCCCAGTCTATGTCGTAATTCCTGTTTATGTTGACGCTGTTCGCATTGTGGCGCGTGTCTGCTTCCCTGCCGTCGGGGTTCACAATCGGAATCACATATATTTCCTTGCCACCCACAAGCCCAGTCGCAGTGCCATTCTTGCCGTAGTTTTCAAGAAGAAATTGCGTGAAATACAGGCAAAATTCTGTTGCCTCCCATTCGTCGCCGTGGGTGCATCCATCGATCAGGCAGGACATTTTCTCGCCTGTATCGTTCTCATCGGTGATTTTCATGCACCACAATTCCCTGTCCTGAACACTCGTTCCTATAGAGAAAACTTCAACCATTTGCGGATATTTTTCGCCTGTTTCGAACATCCAGGATTTTGTCTCCTCGTAATTGTGGTAAACGTCGTCCTTCCAATCCGGCAAAACCATCGGTAAATCTTGTGATTCGCCGGACTTTTCGGATAAGCCCGGTTCTTGGATGCATCCCGCCAAGCCTGCCACTAGCAGAAGCATGAAAATTGCCGCTGCCGCCAAGTTGCTTTTCATATTCTCACCTTTCTTTCAGTCTGCAAAAAATTATCGCCTGCTACTGCAAGATGCGTCGCGCCCGGTTTAAGCGTGCTTGGCATCGCCGCGGCCAGAGGCGCAATTATCGGCAGCAAGGCCACTAATAAAGATGCGAATGCCAGATGCGCAAATTCCATAATTTGAATATTATCGGATTTCCTTATATAATTATGTTGTCAAAAATTTCGTCAAAATGTCAAAATTAAGTCTAAAAATATGCATTAAATAGACATTATGTTAATTATGTCAAAACAAAAACAAATTTTAGAAGTCCCGCCTCCCAGACTCGAACTGGGGATCCCCCGGTATCTACCGGGTATTAGCACACCCGTGTGGGTCTACAGCCAGGTGCTCTAACCACTAAGCTAAGGCGGGTTTGCGGCTGTTTCCTTGCACCGAATCATTAATCGTTTTAAATCTGTTGCCCTTGGCCGAGGAAGTAAAAATATGCAAAAATAGCATATTGCGCCTTAAGGCAAAAGCCGAACCATTTGCAACAGTTTTTTTATAGATATGAGCAATATGCATTTCGATGAAAAATGTGCATCTAGCGATTTTCGCGGCCTGCCTCGTGACATTGTGCACATTTTCGGGTTGCGTGGGCGTTGGCGGCTTTAACATGCCAATATCAGACGGGAGCGGAGATGACATATTGATGCTGATTGTCTTCGCAATATTCTGGCTTGCCATCTCAACACCAATAGCAATCTGGACATACTTCAACGCCAAGAAAAGAGGCATGAGCAAAACATCCTGGTTTTTTGCGGTTATGGTGGGCGGAATAATCGGATTGGCGTTCTACATAAGCGCAAGAAAAGATTGCCAGATAAAAACAGATGCGCCGCTGGAAATGGAAGCGCAAGAAATTCAAAATGAAACAGAAACAGTAAAAGAAATTGCAAAATGCCCGGAATGCGGCACAGAACTGGAAATAGAATATTCCTCGCCAGACTCCAAGCCATTCAAATGCCCAAATTGCGGGGCGGAATTGAAGCTCACTTCAGCTTCTTCTTGAGCTCTCTTATCATTTCCTCGGTCATCTTCTTGATGTCGTATTCTGGCTTCCAGCCCCATTCGTTCCTTGCGGCGCTATCGTCCAGGGAGCGCGGCCACGAGTCGGCAATCTTCTGGCGGAAGTCGGGCTTGTATGTGACTTTTAATTCGGGTATTATCTTCTGGATTTCGGCTGCAAGTTCCTTTGCGGAGAAACTCATAGCGGCGACGTTGTAGTCGCAGTGGTGCTTGAGATTCTTTATGTCGGCTTCCGCGAGATCCATCAGAACCTTGATTGCATCAGGCATGTACATCATCGGCAGGACGGTATCCTCGCGCACGAAGCATTCGTACTTGCCATATTTTATCGCGTCGTAGAAAATTGCGACTGCATAATCAGTGGTGCCGCCACCGGGGGGCGTCTTCCAGCTTATGATTCCAGGGAAGCGCACTCCCCTGACGTCAAGGCCGTACTTTGTGAAATAATAATTTCCAAGAAGCTCGCCCGCGACCTTGCTGACGCCGTACATCGTTGAGGGGCGCAGTATTGTCTCATTGGGGGTATTGTCCTTTGGTGTGTCTGGACCGAATGCCGCAATGGAGCTTGGGACTATTATTTTCTGAATCTTGCGGTCGCGCCCGACTTCAAGGACGTTGTACATCCCGATTATATTCACGTTGAATGCCAGTTGAGGGTTCTGCTCGCCCTTTGCGGAAAGTATTGCCGCAAGATGGAATATAGTGTCAATCTTGTGCTTGTCCACGACATTCTCTATGCTCGTCCTGCTGGTTACGTCGACTATTTCGTACGGCCCCTCCTTCATGACTTCGGGATCCGGCGTCTTCAAATCCGACGCCACCACGCTGTTCCTTCCATACTTCTTCCTGAGCTCGACTACGAGTTCCGAGCCTATCTGGCCAAGCGCTCCCGTGACAAGGATATTCTTCATAGCAAACCACCGTGTGCAAGCCGTGCATCGAAAATGGGATTAAAAGGTGTTGGTAAGCCTCCTTTCTTTTCTTCTACATAGTCGCTCACAAGTTCGCTCCTGCATAAGAAAAGAAAGTAGCCTTGGGAGTCAAAGAAAAGAAAAATAATAAAAGGATTTTACTCCTTCAAATCGAGCGCAGCAATTCCAGGCAGGAATTTGCCCTCGAACATTTCAAGGGCAGCGCCTCCGCCTGTGGAAACGTGGGAAACTTTGTCGTCGAATCCCATCTGTCTTATGGCCGCAGCCGAGTCGCCGCCGCCTACGATGGTAAGCGCGCCCTTTGCAGTTGCATCCGCGAACGCCTTTGCGATTGCCTTGGTGCCCTCGTCGAATCCCTTGATTTCAAAGACGCCCATCGGCCCGTTCCAGAACGCGGTCTTTGCGCCAGCGATCTTCTGCGCATACAACTCGCGGGTCTTGGGTCCGATATCAACGCCCATCCAGCCCTGCTCAAGCTTTTCGACGACTTTTGTCTTTGCGCCAGCTTCTACTTTGTCCGCAATGACGTGGTCTATCGGGAGGACAATCTTCTTGCCCTTCGCCTTTGCAAGGTCGAGGATTTCGATTGCCATCTTCAGTACGGGCTTCTCATTGCCCTTCTTGTCGACTACGACTGTTTCGTACTTTGATGAGCCGACTTCCATTCCCGCCGCCTTCATGAATGTGTATGCCATCGCTCCGCCGACAACTACTTCGTCGACGAGGCTAAGCAGGTTCTTTATGACGAATATCTTGTCGCTGACCTTCGCGCCGCCGAGCACTGCGACAAACGGCCTTCCCGGGTTCTTGAGCGCCTTGTTTATGACCTCAACTTCCTTCTTGACGAGATATCCTGCAACTCCGCCTTTCAGGATGTTTGGAACTCCGGTCATTGATGCCGCGTCCCTGTGAGACGTTCCGAATGCGTCGTTGATGTAAATGTCCGCCATTGATGCAAGCTCTGCCGCGAACTTTGCGCTGTTTGATGCCTCGCCCGGATAGAATCTGAGGTTTTCCAGAAGCGCGACTTCTCCGTCTTTCATTGCCGCAACTGCTTTCTTCGTCTCTTCGCCGATGCAGTCCGGGAGGAACTTTACGGGCTTGCCGAGAAGCTTTGATAATCTTTCTGCTGCCGGCTTGAGCGAGAATTCCGCCTCATATCCCTTTTCCGCAGGCCTTCCAAGGTGCGATGCGAGTATGACTTTTGCGCCAGCGTCCATTGCCTTCTTTATCGTGGGTATTGCGGACTGGATGCGGAAGTCATCGGTGATTTTTCCAGCTTCCATCGGCACGTTGAAGTCAACTCTTATGAAGACTTTCTTGCCTTTCATCTTCGCGTCGTCGATAGTCTTGAGAACTATGCTGTCGCCCTTGCTTACGCCGGCCTTTGCCATGTGGGCCGCGAGGTCAACGATTCTGCAGGAATAGCCCCATTCGTTGTCGTACCATGTGACGATTTTGAAGAAGCGCTTCTCGCCCTTCAGGTTGTTTTCAAGCGTCGCCTTCGAGTCGTATATTGAGGAGCGCTCGTCGTGTATGAAATCCGTCGAGACCAATTCTTCAGTCGTGACGCCGAGGATTCCCTTGAGATATGTCTCGGACGCCTTTTTCAGAAGCGCATCTATTTCCTCAATTGAAGTGTCTTTTACGGTCCTGATTGTCAGGTCGACTACTGAAACGTCCGGTGTCGGAACTCTGAACGACATTCCGGTGAGCTTTCCCTTGACTGCAGGAATTACTTCGCCTACTGCCTTTGCCGCACCGGTGGTCGAGGGTATCAGGTTGATTGCCGCAGCCCTTCCTCCGCGCCAGTCCTTCTTGCTTGGACCATCAACAGTCTTCTGCGTCGCGGTGTAAGAGTGGATTGTGGTCATGAGGCCGGTTTCGATTCCAAGACCTTCCTTCATGATTACGTGGACTATTGGAGCAAGTCCGTTTGTCGTGCATGATGCGTTTGAAACTATGTGGTGCTTGCGCGCGTCGTATTCCTCGTGGTTTACGCCCATGACGATTGTCTTAATGTCAACGCCCTTGCCCGGCGCGGATATGATGACTTTCTTCGCACCTGCCGCGAGGTGGCCTCTTGCGAGGTCCGATTCAGTGTATAATCCGGTTGATTCGATGACTATGTCAACGTTCATCGCTTTCCATGGCAGGAGCGAAAGATCTTTTGCCGCAGGCAGGCATTTTATCTTGCTGCCGTTGACGACAATAACGTCGTTCTCCTTAAGATCGGGCTTGCTCTTCTCGGTCGTTACCTGACCCTTGAACCTGCCGTGAACTGAGTCATACCTTAGCTGGTATGCGAAATAGTCGGCGTCGGTGGAAACGTCGACTACCGCAACCACATTCAAATCTTTGCCGAGAACCCCTTTCTCGACCATGGCGCTTAAAACCTGTCTTCCAATTCTTCCAAACCCATTGATGGCTACGTTTACCATAACTATCAAACCCATTGTGGAATTGGGTATTTTAATTTAAGGCTGACGAGATGATTTTGCGGCATCGATGCGCCCGAGATTTATAGAAAAAATGATGGCCCGGCATAGTTCAAGAACATTTTTATAAGGCCATAAAATACAAGGCCGGATTTCAATGAAGGCAGCAATAATATCTCTAATGGTGGCAGGACTGCTACTCACCGGCATATTCGCCGGATGCGTGGGCGGCAATGAGAAGGTCAACAAGGCGGCAACGGCTTGCAAGTGCGGAAGCGCGTGCCCGAAAGGCGGCAACTGCACCGGAAACTGCATGTGCAATGAAACTGCAGTGGACTTCTCGACAATCATGAAGCAGGCGCCGACGGATGTGAAGGACGGCGTAGCGCATTGGAAGTTCACCGAAGGCATGGCATTCTATTTCCAGTATGACGTCGCACAGCCGACTGGCGCTTCCACCCACATCAAGTACGACATGAACCTGCCGGAAGGAGTAAAGGCGCTTGAAGTCCTGGTGGACTGGGAATCCCAGTTCATGGACCTCGACCTGTTCCTGTTGAAGAAGGGCAAGGACATTGGCGTATCATCGGCGCACATAATGATGATGGATCCTACCGGCGCAGCACTTGGCGACCAGGGAACAACATGGGAATACATCAACCTAGTCGCGAACAAGACCAAGAAATTCTCGCTTCCGGAAACATACACAATAGACATCGACGAGTTCAACAACTGGGACCCGCAGTCGCAGGCGGCCCCGACCCCGTTCACGGTTGACGTCTGGGTTTACACAGAGGCGCCTGCGCAGTGGCACCCGCACCAGGACGAAGGGCAGTAATTTTTCATCTATTTTCTATCTTTCATTTTTACCCTAGTTTTACAGCAAAAATTATAAACTTATAAAATACTACATCCCCCGATACCATGAAGGCAGTATTTGCGGTATTGGCAGTAGGCTTGATGGTTGCAGCCGCTTTTGGCGGATGCATTGGAGGAAAGGCGCCCGTAAAAGAGCAGTCCATTCCAACGGAAGAGGGAAACAAAACAGTGGACTTTTCGACAATAATGAAGCAGGCGCCGACCGATGTGACAGACGGCGTTGCGCATTGGAGGATCGATGGCGCTGCGGCTTTCCAGTTCAATTACGACCAGACTGGCGCCCTTCCGCCGGCAACACTTGAGCAGTTCACCTACGACCTGAAGCTGCCAAATGGCACAGTGGCAATTGAAGTCTTATGCGACTGGGAATCCGCAAACATGGATTTGGACATGTATTTCCTTAAGGGTGGGAAGGATACGGGCTTATGCCAGCCGAACTACATGGTAAATGACCCGATGGTTGTGGCGCTTGGCGATCAGGGCGCAACATGGGAATACTTCAACGCAATCCAGAACAAGACCAAGAAGTTCTCAATCCCAACGGATTATCAGATACGCGTAGACGTCTTCAACAACTGGGAGCCCACGGCGGCCGCAGGAACTCCCACTCCATTCACGTTGGATGTCTGGGTTTACACTGCAGCTCCGGAAAAGTGGCACCCGCATCAGGAACTCGGGCAGTAATCCAATTTCCATCTTTTTCGCTTTTTAATTTTAGGCACAGATATTTTTATAAACCTACAAAATACTTGCATATCGATTCCATGAGAAAGGAATTTGCAATTTTAGCAATAGGCCTGATGCTGGCGGCAGCATTCAGCGGATGCATTGGAGGAGAGAAGGCAAGCAGCGTCGGTGCTGTGAAGGTCGAAGGGAAGAACGTCACGATAGGGAGTATTCCAGTAAAGATCGTGGGAAAGAACTCTACTGGCATAGTTTTTGAAGATGTTATAATAGACGCAATCTCAGAAAAAATAACTGCTGACAACCGCGACAAGCCGGAGGCGCGGCAGAAAACTCTTCCCGAGTTCACGTTTGCAATCAACATCAGCAAGCCTGAATCAATATCAAAATGCGAATGGAACTTCGGCGACGGGCAAACTGGCACGGGGCTTGAGGCAAAATGCACTTTCAATACTCCTGGCCAATATCTCGTGAAGGCTAACATAACCGCCGGCGGGATGACGTTCGAGATGAACATAACTGCAGCAGTAAATTATCATGCAAGCGGCCAGGACAGCGTTTCGGGCGTTCCGTGCCTTGATCAGACAAAGACAGTCGGCGATGAGTATTGGGATTACTTGTTCCATGTTGCGGTGGGAGCAAAGAAAGTGATACTTCGAACCTTGGGCGATCCCTCGGCCACGTCCCCTATCCCGACAGTGCCAACGCCTGTCGCAACAGTAGGCGGTAACGATATAGAATTAGGATTATATTCGCCCAAGGGCGCATTCATCGCGGAATCGGACTCGGGAAACCCAGGAACGGATGAAAAAGTAGAAGTGAAGAAAGTCAAGGAAGCCGGCAATTATGATGCAAAGATAGGCTGCTACGACCTCAATCCGACCGGCGCGCATGCCCACACTTTCACCAACACAGGATCGGTAGCATACTTCTTTTTCATAGACGTAATGTACGTCTAACCTCTTCCCTTTCATTTTTCAATTTTTAAATGAGGCAAATTTCTAGAAGAAATCGAGCCGTTTTTGCTTCGGCGCAAGCGCTTTTTCTAGCTTCTCAATCGCCCCGCCAACGCGCTCCCGCGAAAATTCAAACTCGCCGCAGACGATGGAGATTATGCGCTCCCGATCGGGCTTGCCGAAAACTATTGAATACTCATCGGTCACATTGGGCTTCAGGAAAATTTCCTGTATTTCCGCATATCCCGTTTCGGGCTGGCTTATCGCTTTCAATATACTTCCCAAATCGGGATGTTCTTTTACTAGCTTGAGCGCCTTTTTCGGGCCGATGCCGTAAATGCCTTCGTTGAAATCAGTTCCGACAAGGTAGCCCATGTCCACAAGACGCTCCCGCGTGACGCCAAGCGAAGAAAGAGTTTCTTCCAGTTCTATTATTTCCGGTTCGATGTCAACGTATGTATTCTTGCGCGGAAGCTTGCGCCTGCCAGTGATTGCAAGGTTGCGGATGAGCCGGGGCGCGCCGAAAAGAAGAGCGTCAAAATCCTGGGACGCGCAAGCATAAACGTCGCCCTTTCTTGCCATGTGGCTCGCCTGCGCTTCCCCTTCGGAAGGCGCCTGCACGAATGGCAAACCCATCGCCGAAAGAAGGGTTTTGGCCTGCTCGACCATTTCCTTTGTGAGGCGCGACGTCTGCATCGCCTTGCTTCTTGCGGCTTCAACGTCGCCGCGCTCGAGTGCTTCCTTCCAATCTTTTTCCGCTTCCACTTTCCTATCGGAGCGCTCCTTTATCGTGGATCGCTTGAGTTCGTGCGGCTTTCCATCGAATACGAAAACGGGTTTTATGCCGGCTTCCAGAAGGCTTGATGTGCGGTATATCAAACCAGAAATGTGGGAAGTAACACGTCCCTTAGAATCCATTAGGGGAGTGCCGTCGGGCTGGCGGATTATAGAGAGAAACTGGTATATTGTGTTGTATGCGTCAACTGCGATTGTCCTGCCGGAAATGTCTTTTAATGAAATCGTGCGCGCGGGAATTATGCCGCCGAGGTCTACTCCCATTTTATCCGCGATAAATCGGAGGCGCGATTATAAAATTAGAGGCAAAAAAATAATTGAAACGACAATTGAAAAATGGAAGGCAGGTTATGCCTTCTCTATCTCGACGTCCTTGCGGTGCTTCCTTATGAATTCCGTGTATTCTCCAAGGGTTGGCGAGCTTTGCGCGCCTTCGCGCTGGATTTTGAGCGCCGCAACTGCGGTTGCCTGTATTACCGAATTCTTGACGTCCATTCCGTTGATTATTCCTGTCACGAATCCGCCTGCGAACGCATCGCCTGCGCCGAGCGTGTCAACTACATCCACTTTGAATGACTTGATCTTGAATGCTTCGCTTGGGGTGCGAACGTACGTCGGGTCCTTGCCTGACTTTATAACATATGTGATTTTCTTCTTTATTCCTTTCTCGAGTATATCTACTATTTCCTCAACATCCTTGTCGTCGGTGGTTTCAGCAAGCTGGGCAGCTTCCTTCTTGTTTATGAGTATGTAATCCGTGTTGTTGAGGATGTGCATTAGCTTGTGGTAGCCACGGGACGATATTGACCTTCCGGGGTCGAATGAAACTTTGACGCCGGCTTCCACCGCAAGCTTGGAGGCGCGCTCGAGGCATTCAAGGTCCGTGCCCGTCATGTGGAGCATCGTGGAGCATTCTATGAATTCCTTTCTCACGTCATGCTTCATAAGAGCAGAGTTTGCGCCGAGCATTTCCATTATTTCGACTTCGCCTTCCACATTCACCGCGATTATGGATACGCCGGTGGATTCCCCATATGCGATCTTGACGTGCGTCGGGTCTACGCCTTCTGAGATGAAATTGTCGATGAGATATTTGCCGTAGTCGTCAAAGCCGATTGCGCCGCACATCGCCGAATTTATGCCGAGGCGCGATGCCGCGACTGCGACGTTGCACGCCGAGCCGCCTGCGCTGTACTTTATCCTGCCATTAGTAAAAGAAGTCCTGTCCGGCTTTGGAAATTCGTGCAGATAGCATCTTACGTCGTAAAGTATGTGCCCAATCGTGGCAAGCTGGTGCGTCATTTCATCAAACCCCGTTTCAAGTTGATTTCAAAGTGGTTTCAATCAGATTTCAATTGATTCCAAGCCGATTTCAACTCGTTTTAACCCCTTCGGTGTATCGCCAATTTCTTTAAAACGATTTCATGAACATGGCGGCAGAAGATACTGACCAGGGGCAGACCAGAGCACCCATCCAGGCATAATTTCCAGCACCCCATCACTCAACAACATTTATAGGATTTTACCGTATTCGGTTGCTCGGTCATTTTATGTATGAAGTTCGCTTTCACGGAAGAGGCGGACAGGGCGCTGTGACGGCTGCCGAGATATTGGCGGTCGCGGCCTTCAGCGAAGGCAAATACACGCAGTCGTTCCCTGTGTTCGGTGTTGAGAGAAGAGGAGCGCCGGTTGCGGCGTTTTTGCGCATGGACGACAAGGCGATAAGGGCGAGATACCAGATTTACGAGCCCGACGCGGTCATTGTCCTTGACCCCAGCCTGATATCTGTAGTTGACGTTTCTGCTGGAGTAAAGAGCGACGGCGTAATAATCATCAACACCACCAAGCATCCGTCGGACTTCAACTTTGACAGCAAGAAAGTCGTCACCGTTGATGCGACAGGAATTGCGCTCAAGAACAAGCTCGGCTCTGCCACAAACCCGATTGTCAACAGCACCATTCTCGGCGCATATGCCAAGGTCATGGAAATCATGGGCAAGAAGGGCAAGACCGGAATAAATGCGCTTCTGGATGCAGTCCGCTACAAGTCCCCCGCAAAGAAGGAAGAGAACGTCGCGGCGACAAAGGAAGCATACGAAACCGCGAAGGTGTGATTGGAGAAATCAGGTGAGATTATGGTTACCAAAATCACGAAAGGATGCGTAATATACAACTCGCCCACTAGCCTTGGGAACAAGACAGGCGGCTGGCGAACGATGAAGCCAGTGGTCGACGAGGAGAAGTGCAAGAAGTGCAACATCTGCTGGCAGTTCTGCCCCGATTCATCGATAGAACCGGCGGACCGCAAGGCGAACAAGGCAATCAAGATCAACTACGACTACTGCAAGGGATGCGGCATCTGCGCGGCGGAATGCCCGTTCAAGGCAATCACGATGGTAATGGAGGAGAAGTGAGCACATGTCAAGAAAGATAGTCAAGGGCGCGGAAGCGATGGCGATTGCGGGAAAACTCGCAAAGCCCGACGTAGTTCCTGCGTTCCCAATAACACCATCCACCACATTCCCTGAGAAAATGAGCGAATACGTTGCGTGCGGCGAGCTGCCGAACACCGAGTTCGTTCCAGTGGAATCGGAGCACAGCGCAATGAGCGCTGCGATTGCAGCATCCGCAACAGGAGCGCGCACCTGCACTGCAACCTCGTCACAGGGTCTTGCCCTGATGCACGAAATGCTCTTCATTGCAGCAGGAATGCGCCTGCCAATAGTCCTCTTCGATGCAAACCGCGCGCTCTCTGCACCTCTAAATATCTGGGGCGACCAGCAGGACTCAATATCCGAAAGGGATGCGGGCTGGATACACTTCTATGGCGAGAATGCGCAGGAAGGCCTCGACCTTATGCTCATGGCATTCAGGGTTGCGGAAGACAAGCGCGTCCTTTTGCCCACAATGGTTGGAATTGACGGCTTCGTTCTCACGCACACAAGCGAACCGGTTGATGTTCCAGAACAGAAGGCAGTCGATGATTTCCTGCCGCAATACAAGGCGGAGCACTGCTATCTCGATCCGGAAAGGCCGACAACAGTCGGAGCATTCGCGCCTCCGGAATATTATATGGAAACCCGCTACCAGCTTGACGAAGCAGTCCACTCATCTGGACCTGTGATTGACGAAGTGTTCGCAGACTTCGAAAAGCGCTTCGGACGCAAATATAGCAAAATAGAATACTATGGCGACAGGGATGCTGAAGTCGTCTTCGTTGCAATTGGCTCGCTTTGCGGAACCCTCAAGGACTGGATCGACGAGCACCGCGCAAAGGGCCAGAAAGTCGGCCTCGTGCGCATAATCGTCTACAGGCCGTTCCCGTTCAAGGAACTTAAGGCGGCGCTCGCAAATGCGAAGATTGTGGCCGTGGTTGACAGAAGCATCAGCCTCGGATACGGCGGACCGGTTTTCTCGGAACTCGCAGCAGCATTCGTCAATGATGCAAAACGCCCGCTCTTCAAGAGTTTCATAATAGGGCTTGGCGGACGCGACATAAAGCTGAACGACTTCGAGAACATATACAACGCCGCTTCGGCTGACCTAAAGGCCGGAAAGGTCAACGAGAAAATGCATTGGGTGAACATAAACAAGGAGATGTTGTAAATGGCAGATTTGCTTGCACCAGGCCACCGCGGATGCGCGGGATGCCCGGCATCGATTTGCGTGCGCCAGGTTCTTGACGCAGCAGGCCCGAACACGATTTGCACAAACGCCACCGGATGCCTGGAAGTCATGACGACCCCTTACCCGGAAACGGCATGGAAAGTCCCATGGGCGCATTCGGCATTCGAGAACTCGGCCGCAATGGCTTCCGGAATCGAGGCGGCATACAAAGCATTGAACAGGCGCAACGGCACGAACAAGAAGCCAAACATCATAGCATTCGCCGGAGACGGCGGAACTTTCGATATCGGACTTCAGGCATTGTCTGGCGCTCTCGAGCGCGGGCACCGCATGCTCTTCGTATGCTACGACAACGAGGCATACATGAATACGGGCATACAGCGCTGCTCGTCAAGCCCGATTGGCGCATGGACGACCACGAGCCCCGAAGGCTCGTGCAGCTCTGGAAAGACCCAGCGCAAGAAGCCGATTGCAATGATTGCTGCGGCGCACGACATTCCGTACGTTGCAACAGCGTGCATATCATACCCGCAGGACCTGAAAGCAAAGGTAAAGAAGGCGCTATCCTTCGACGGCCCGTCCTTCCTGCACGTATTCGCGCCCTGCCCGACTGGCTGGAGATTCCCAAGCGAAAAGACGATTGCAATGGGAAAACTTGCGGTTGAAACCGGTGTATTCGTGCTATATGAAATGACTGATGCTGAGCCGATGAAGCCAATAGTCACCGTAAAGCCAAAAGAATTCCGCCCTGTCGAAGAATACCTGCAGGCGCAGGGACGCTTCGCCCACCTCTTCAAGCCCAAGCGCGACGAAGTGACCTTGAAGCGCATCCAGGAAGACGTGGACAGGAAGCTCAAGTGGGTTGGACTGAAACCATAATTGGCCAACTTTCTTTTTTATTTTCCTCCCATTTTTTACAAC
The DNA here is from genome assembly GCA_028716125.1 of Thermoplasmatota archaeon. GTDB lineage: Archaea > Thermoplasmatota > JAQUQK01 > JAQUQK01 > JAQUQK01 > JAQUQK01. The sequence continues at coordinate 27,501 of JAQUQK010000001.1, forward strand.
TTTTTGGGTAAATTCGGGACCAATTTGGAAAAAACCCTTTAATTACAATAACAATTCCACCCGCGATCACAATGAAGGCGCAACTGAAATTCACTGCATCGCTCTTTCTTGCCGTTATGCTTCTAGCACCCGCAATTCAATTTGCTGACGCAACGGAAGTCCAAAGCATACAGGTCGAACGCAGGATCGTTACTGTCTACGCCCCCGCGGTAGGCCAACTTGCAAACGGAACGATGGTTGGATCGCTTTCCACTATTCAAATAACCGTGCAGTCAAACGGCTCCGGAATGGTATTTGTTGACACGATGCCCCTGACGGAGATAGACATGCAGGGCTCGGCAAGGCTTGCAGTGAACGTCGCTTGCTCGGTGACGGGCAAGAACTGCTCGAATTATGATTTCTATTTCGTCGTGCGCTCCCAGTCGCAGGTAATAGGCGGACCTTCTGCAGGCGGAGTGATGTGCACGGGAGTGATTGCGGCGCTCGAAGATTGGGAAATATACAACCACACCATGATGACCGGAATGATAAATCCTGACGGAAGCATCGGGCCAATCGGCGGCATTCCTTACAAGGCGCAGGCCGTGGCCGAGGCGGGCGCGAGCCGCTTCCTCATTCCATACGGTCAGGGCAACATAACCGAAATGGTGACAGAGACATATGTTCAGGGCGGAATGGTAATCCAAAGGACAGTGCCCAAGGAGATAAACATAATAGAATACGCCAAGAGCAAATGGAACCTTGACGTCGTGGAGATAAGGGACATTTACGACGCCGTATATTGGATGACCGGGCACGATGCAAAGAAAAACGCTTCCCAAAATCCAGTGACAAGCGAAAAATATACTGCAATAATGAAGGATTTGGCCGAGTCGCTGATGGAGAGGGCAAACGAAAGCTTCTCTAATGCGACTGGGGCGTTCAACGGTTTTCCAAATACGATGCACTCGAAGCAATATAAATCCGAAGTGCAGTCATACTACAATTATGCGAGCGATGCGCTGAATGCGTCGATTGATTCATACAACATAGGAGAATATTACACGACAAGCAGCAAGTGCTTCCAGGCATCATGGTATTCCAGATTTGTGGTCTATGCGTCGGGATTTTTCGAGAACGACAGCTTCTCTTATGTATCCGGCATTATTGAAAATTCATCGGAAACTGTTGGAACCATAATGGAAAACGTATTGAATCACAGCAAGAACATAACGTCAATCGAGCAACTTGAGGCGTTCGGGGGCGCACAGCAGCGCATATTTGAGGCAAATGAAAGCGCAGGCAGCGCAAAGAGAGTGCTGGACAACCCCATGCCAACATACGATGCCTGCCTTTCGTCCATCGGCGATGCGTCATACGCAGTCGAGCGTGCCGAGAGCGCTACCTGGTGGATGGAGATAGGGCAGAAATTCGCCGGAAATTCCACGCTCAATGAAACTAAAATAATGTCCGCATCAGAGGAATATGTGCAGAGCGCAAGTGAGATAATAGCGTACGCGACTGCGCTTCAAATCGACGTTTCCGGGGCGCAAGATTTGGTTTCAAAGGCAGAGAATGCACTTGATTTGGGACTTTTGCCGCTTGGGCTTTTCTACGCAATAGAAGGATATGCGGATGCAACCAATTCGGTCGAGACTTTCGGGTATGACTCAATTCCTGCATGGAAAATAGAGAAGGCATCCGAAGTGGCAAATTCATACATAGACGAATCCAGGTCGCTTGGAGTGGAGCCTGTGCTCGCAGTAAGCTACTACGAATTCGCCAAGTCACTTTATGCGCAGGATCCTTCCGCCAACTCGGCAAGCGCGCTCCTTTACATGAAATATTCCGCAATGATAGCAAAACTTTCCGGTTTCATACTCAACGCAAATGCGGAGACGGCACAATGGGAGACAATAAAGGTTGGAACCGGCAGGGAAATATACGTGACAGAAGCGCCCGCATACGTGACATGGATATATGCTGCGATAATTTTTGCCGCAGGTCTTGGGCTTGGATTTTCGGCGGTCGTGCTCTTTGCAGGAAAGCAAACGAGGAAAGGCACGAGGAGGCGCGCCAAATAATCGGCGTGCGCGCCTGATATATAACCGGTTTTTGTATTCGGGTAGGATGGACCGCAACATAAAGACGATACTCGCGGCCGTTGTCCTGCTTCAGGCAGGGATGGCCGCTTACTCCAACTTCTTCTCGGTTTACATCGCCGAGATAACAGGCGGGAGCTACATGGCGGTTGCCGTCTTTGCCGCATTGCCGTTTGCAGCTTATGCATTCACGTCCCGAATTTGGGGTGTTCTTTCGGATTTCTTTGGCGCCCGCAGGCCTTTCATGATATGGGGCCTTTTTGCGATGGGGGCGCTTACTGCGCTTTTCATTCCGTTCTTCAACTCCGCTGCGATGATCATTGGGATATCAACCGTGGTATCGCTTGCAAATGCGGTTTTCATGCCGGCGATGCTTGCAGCGGTTTCCCATGACACCGAGAACAGCGGAAAGGCGCTTGGGCTTTTCGACGGGGCTGCTGCCCTGGGATGGGGTGCAGGCTCTATGGCCATGGGACTTATGGCAAAATTCGCCTCAACGGATCTCAAAGGCGATTTCTCGATGATATTCATGTTCTCTTCGGCGGCGATACTGCTCGCGTCAATAGTGGTAATGATTTTCTTCCACAGGCTTAAACTGAAGCGTATGGAAGGCAAACTTTCAGACATGGTAAAATCCACATACAAAATATCTTCCTCCAGCCCCCTTCTGCCCCTGCTTTACATTGCAGTGCTTCTTGGCTGGTTTGCGCTCTTCTGGTACGTCCCATTAATCAAGCTGAACCTCTTCGACGACTTTGCGGGCGGCGACTGGCTGCTTTACGGCGCGGCGCACGCGGCCGCGAGTTTCACATCAATATTTGCAAGCCCGTTCGCTGGAAGGCTTTGCGACCGCATCGGCGGGCAGAGGATTATGATGGGGGCGATGGCCGCATACATGGTTTACATACCGGCCGCAGTGTTCTTCGCGCACGACAAGCTGATATTCATAATTCTCTGGATGCTGCCGATATGGAGCTTCTTCAACGTGGGAATATACAGTTCAGGGGCGCGCCTTTCCAAGATTGAGCACAGGGCGGAAACGATGGGGACGCTTGAGTCATGCAGGGACCTTGCTGGAACTGCGGCGCCGCTTGGCAGCGGAAGGCTTGCAAGTGCAATAGGCAGAAACCAGTCTATAGTGTTTGCTCCCCTCTTCCTCGTCGGAGCGTTTATTGCAATGCTGCTGCTGCGCAGGAAGCAGGCAATGGAAGAAAAGGCAACTCTTTTTACCCAAAAGACAATATCCCGCTGAACACATGACACAATTGCAGATATGCTTTCTTGGCATAGGCGGCTCGTGGCCTTGCAAGGAAAGGTCGGTTCCCGCAGTTGCAATTAAGCGCGGCCCGGAAATAATACTTTTTGACTGCGGCGAAGGCACGCAGCGCCAGTTCCAGAAATCCCCATTGAGCTACATGGACGTTGACCGCATTTTCATATCGCATTTCCACGGCGACCACTTTCTGGGATTGCCCGGGCTAATCCAGACGATGTCGCTTAACGACCGCAAAAAGCCGCTGCAAATTTACGGACCTGAAGGGATGAAAAAACTGCTAAACCAATTATTGCATCTTGGATATTTCACGCCCACTTACGAAATAGTGGCGCACGAAATTTCGGATGGCGAATTCGTTGATTGCGGCGAGTATAAAATCCGCGCATTTGCGGTAAAGCACTGCATTCCGACGCTTGGCTATGTTCTTGTGGAAAACGAGCGTCCTGGACGATTCAACAAGAAAAAAGCGCTTGAACTTGGCGTGCCGGAGGGGCCGATGTTTGGAAAGCTACAGGCAGGGCAAAGCGTGAAGTTGAAAGATGGAAAGACAATCAAGCCAGATGATGTTCTTGGCAAGCCAAGAGAGGGGAGAAAAATTGTATATTCGGGCGACACCGCGCCTTGCCCGTCGCTTCTAGAAGCGGCGCGCGGCTGCGACGTTCTCATAATGGACGCGACGGCTGGCGATGCGCTAAAGGAAAAAGCCGCGCAATACGGCCACTCAACCGCAAGACAAGCGGCAGAACTTGCAAAAGAAGCCAAAGCAAAGTTGCTGTTCCTTTTCCATTTCAGCCCCAGATATGAGGATGCATCCGTGCTTGAAATAGAGGCGAAAGAAGTTTTTGAAAACAGCATTGTCTCCACGGAGCTTTGCTTATACGATGTCAAAATGGCGGACTGATTTATCTTTTTGATGCCGAGATTACTATCCAAGCCATTGCAAAGAATATGACTATGTCTATGAACAAATATGACGTGAAAGTGAACGTGCTGAGCATATTTCCGTCTATGTATGATTTTAATGCCTGATATGCATGGGTATATGGAGAATAATTCGAAACCGCAGTCATGAAAGCAGGCATCGAGCCTATTGATATTATTCCGGAAAGCACTATCGTCATCATAACGTAAAGGCACATAAGACTAAGCGCCTGCTGGTCTGTCGAAGACACCGCGGATATCAGAAGCCCTATCGCATGCGAAACGACCGCTAGCAGAAGGATTATGAGAAAAATCATTGGCGCGTCATTGGCGGATATGTCGCTCAAAAGCTCTGACGCGAGTATCACAAGAAGCACCGCCTGGATAACGGAAACAAGGGAATTGGCAACGAGCTTTGAGAGAAGAAATTGTACCGATGAAAGAGGCGTCTTTGCAAGCCGGGACAGGGTGCCCATCATCTTCTCCCTCACTATGGATGAGCTTGAAACGAATAGCGCGGAAAAGAGTATTGGAAGGGTGCACATTATCGCTGTCGGATTTATCGGGAATCCTTTGTAAGATATGTTGGCGGCGCTTGTGCTGGAGTAAACAAGTATGGAAAGCACCGGAACTGATACCGATAGCAATACTGCTTTCCAGTCACGCAGGACGTTGTATATCTCCTTTTCCATGTTCATTCGGAGGGTCATTTACTCCTCCTTTGTCTTGAATTTTTCTCCGGTATAGTATACGAAAACATCTTCGAGCGAGATGTCGACGACGTTTATTGTCCTTAACCCTATATCTGCCTTGTTGAACATGTCCATTATGTGGCCAGCGCTTATCTGCGGGTTTTCCGTGTAGAATTTCACATAGTATCCGGTATAGTCCGCTTTCTCTATCATGCCCTTTGCCTTGAGTTCGCTCTCCAGGTCCTTTATGCGCACCATTGTAGGCTCGCTCATCCTGTAAAGTTCGAGCTCTACCGCCTTGCCTTTTCCGGGTATGCTGAGCTTCAGGTTTTCCGGAGTGTCATATGCGACAATTCTTCCCTTATTAACTATCAGCACCATGTTTGCGTATTCGGCCTCGTCGACGAAGTGAGTGGTGGTTATTATCGAAACGCCAAACTCAACGTTCAGTTTCTTCAGGAAGCGCCAAAGCGTCCTTCGGGTTATCGGATCAAGCCCGCTGGTGGGTTCGTCAAGTATCAAAAGCTGCGGGTTGTGCACGAGCGCCGCCGCAATGGATGCCCTGCGCTGCTCGCCGCCGGAAAGCACCTCGACCTTCGTGTTCAGCCTGTGGTCTATGCCAAGTATCCGCGATATGCGAAGCGCCCTTCGGTCCGATTCTGCCTTGTTTATCGAATACTGGTTTCCGAAGTAGCGTATGTTCTCGCGCACTGTCATGTTCTTGTAAAGCTGGAGGTCCTGCGGGACATAGCCTATTATCCTCTTGATTTCGGCAATGTCCTTTTTCGCGTCGAAGCCGAGGACGCTCAGATCGCCAGCATAATCATTCTCGCCTATGACTGCCTTGAGAATGGTTGATTTTCCAGATCCCGATGGGCCGAGGACTGCGATTATCTTGCCTGCGGCAAACGAGAAGGACACGTTCTGGACTATTGATCGCCCTCCCTTTACAATGGTGAGGTTTTCGACGTAGAATTCGTTGGAAGGCGTTTCCTTCCTTGTCATCGGCGACGCAAGTATCGCCTTCTTCTTCACGATGTATGCCTGGTGGCGCCTCTTTGCCATGTATGCGCTGATCCAGCGATGTCCCAGCACCACCGCGGCAACTAAAGCTATCGCCACTCCGCCGCCGATAAGGAACCCTACCGGGATCATGCCAAGCCACATTATGAACATCGAAACTACACCTTGCTTCTGGCCGGAAATTGCAAACATCCACGCATGACCGGAGTGCGCCTTGTAGAAGATAGTCTCGTTGTCCTCTGATTCTTTATGTGCCGCAAGTTCGGTCCATCCCGAATCCATTGATGGGCTGTTGTATAATTTTACCGTGCTTACGTCAACGTTCTTGCTTTTTGCATTCTCTTTGTTCACGTAGAATGATACGTTGATTGAACTGACTGGGATTGTCTTGAATTCCAAAGCCGAGCTTGCGTCAATCAGGACAATCAGGAGATACGAAGGTTCATCCCCGCCCACTGCAAGAGGCGAAAGCGCAGAAGGCCGACCATCAAATGTAGCTACACCGAGAGTGGCTCCCACTCTTGTTTCATTTACCATGAACGATATCGTTTTTAGCTGTGAAATCCCGGATACCGTGACGTTGTACTCCATTCCTTGTTGAATCAGCGGAAATGGGTATGTATTCAGCTCTTTTACGTTCCCGAATGTCTGAACGACCAAACGTAGTATCGCATCATAGTCTGTTCCTTTGATAACGCTCACTGTTATGGCATCGCTCTTTCTGGAATTGCCGGATATATCGTAGGCAATAACCTGTATAGTATGGTTGGATCCCTGTGCGGAACTTACGTTCCATGGAACTCTATATGATGAATTCGAAATGACATTTCGTCCAGGAAGGCTACCGTTTGGAAGAAGTTGACCATCAACATAGAAATCCACGTTTCTTATGCCTATGGCGTCTTTTACCTCCGCCTCAATCGTATACCATCCCTGCTCCAGCCCCCAGTTGTGCCTAGGGTATATTATGATTACTTCTGGAGGTATGTCTATTATGAACTGCAATGATGAATCCGGGCCCCAGTTTCCTGAGAAATCAACTGCCTTGACGTAAAAAATGTGCAATCCGTCCGGTATTGTAAAAATCGGGACTGTTGGAAGAGTTATCTGCGTGGAAGTTGTGAAGTTAGCTGATGTAGAATTCTGGATAGGCGAATCTATGCTGTACGCATATCCCCTCACGCCCGAACCTGTGTCTGAACTTGCGCTCCATTCAAAGGATGGCCTATTCTGGGTGATTGGCGTTTTTATCTCAAGACTGCCTGGAGCAGATGGCTTTGTCATGTCGACAATCTCAAAATGCTTGTTCGATGACGCGCTCCAGCTATTATCCGCATATTTAGCCAAAACGGTGTAATTGTAAACGCCCACTGTGCTGTATGTTCGGGAGTAGTAAAATGTTCCATTGTAAGCACCTTTTGCCATCGAAAAGTTTCCAAGAAGCGAGCCGTCGGGCTTGTAGATGCGAGCATACGTCAAAATTGACCCGCTCGAATTGCCGGTTATGTTGACAACGCCGCCGAAGTCCTGAGTTGAAGGGGATGCGGCTGCGATTACGCCTTCGGAAGGCACGGCAAGAGGCCGATCTGCGGAAAAATTGCTATTTATGGAACCGGGAATGTACATCGAGACCAGCGAAAGTGCAAGCACGGCGCCAAGCGCTACAAGTATCCACAAATAATGGGAACGGAACGAAAGTCTCATACGCTCATATTGTTATTAGGCAAGCGTTTAAAAGTTTGACCTAAAAATAGATTGGGATGGAAAAAATAGGGTGCGCTGAAAATCAATACTCGCGCCACTTGTGCCCGCACTTGGTGCACTGGTAGAAGCGCGTCTCGGCCTCGTCAGCCTTGCGCGTCTGCAGCAAATACCAATATGCCTCAGTATTTCCGCATTTTGAGCACTCCACTCTCTCTATTGGCAGTGTGTCGGCAAGCGTTCCTTCGAAAATCGGTATATCCTCGCCAACCTTGCTCTTGCCCGCTTTCTTTTCGGCTGCAATCGACGACTTCCTACCATCATTTAGCGTCGCTTTCGCCTCAATCTTTGCAGGCGCGACCGGCATTGCATTAGTTTTCGGCTTGCTCTCTGCACAGTAGCCGCATTTCTTGCACATCATCTTGCCGCCAACTGGATACATCAATGATTTGCATTTCGGACAGAACATGAATTCACCTGGTTTTCTTCGTATTTGACAAAATAAAATCCGCGATTATCTTCGCGTGGTCGAATGCAAGTGGAGGCATCGCAGACATTGGGAAAAACCTTGCGTCTGAGGCGTCGTCCCCGCCTAATAGCACTCCGCCCATAATTTTGAGCGCATAGACTACTGATGCCGTGTGCTTTCTCGGGTCGCGCTTTGGGTCGGAATAAACGCCAATGAGCCGGACGATTTCCGTATTAAGGCCCGTTTCCTCCTTTGCTTCCCGGGCAACTGCGCTTTCAACTGTTTCGCCGTATTCCACAAATCCGCCGGGCAACGCCCATTTTCCTTTGAACGGCGACTTTGCGCGCCGTATCAGCAATATTTCCCTTTTCTTTCCAGTTCCGCGGGAAACTATGCCGTCGACTGTAAGGGTTATCCTCTTGTACACGGCGGATAATCCGAATGGAAGAAAAAAGGGTTTGCCTGAGTTTCTAGTTGTATCAAACAAGGATACAGTTTAAATTTGAACATCTGATTCACCCTCGATTCGAATGGCACTTTGGCAGGGAAGATCACACAGGAAGCCGACGGGCGGCATCCTTCGCTCCAACAGGGGAAAACGCAAGTTTGAAGTCGGAAGCGAAGCGCACGAGACCACAATCGGCAAGCAGAAGATTAAGCAGGTTCGCACAACCGGTGGCGGAAAGAAGGTAAAGATTGCAGTCGCTGAAATAGCGAACGTCACCGATCCCAAGACCGGCAAGACGCAGAAGGTCAAGATAAAGTCGGTCGTCCAGAACGCGGCAAATCCGCACTACGTCAGGCGTAACATCGTCACAAAGGGCGCAATTGTCGAGACCGAGGCCGGAAAGGCAAAGGTCACAAGCAGGCCCGGCCAGGACGGAACCGTAAACGCCGTCAAGACCGAGTAATCATTCAATTTTTCTTTTCCCAATCTCGACTTTATTTTAAGAGAGTGAGATTAAAATGGTGTCGAAGACCGACGGAAAGCTCGTTTTGTGGCCCGCCTACTTCGACGTCTCGATTTCAAAGGAAGACGGAAGGCGATTGCCAAAGGCGCTCGCTGTCCAGAATCCTACGCTCGACCAGATTGAAAAGGCGTGCAAGTCGCTCGGCCTGAATCCAGTCCGCGAGGATGACAAGTTATACTCGTCCCAATGGTACGGCGCAAGAGGCCGAATCCTCATCGACAACAAAGGCCCAAAGGCGCAAGTGCTTAAGCAGATCGCGGAAAAAATGAAGCCCATGCAGCAGGCACAGGCATCACAAGCGGGACAGCAGTAATTTGTTTATCGGGCGCCATTGCGTCAATTTTTTGCCATGCCTATTTTCTCGAGTGCGCGCTTTGACGGATTGTAAGCCGCATATATTGTTAATGCGCTGAAAAGGATAAGAGACCTCGTAACCATTCTTGCCGCCCCTTCCAGTATAAGCACATCGACGGCGATCGCTATGTAAAATACGAGGCAGGCAAATCCCACCATGGCCAGCCTTCTCTTTACGGGCTTCTCTTCGCATTTTCTTGATGCCAGCATGAGCATGACTGAAGACGTCAGGGCGAGCGCGTTTCCGACCGCGGCAAGTATGCCCACTATCGGGCTGTTGAACGTGTATTCGGAGCCCCACTCGTTCATTCGATGGGTTACGCCGTAGGCGTAGGCAAAGAAAAGTATGATTGAAACGATGATTGCTATGGACGCTGCGAATGAAATGCCAGCCCATTTTCTCCCGGACATGATATACACCGACAGATAAGCCAGCGGAACCGCGGAGTATCCGTAAAAAGGGGTCCCTATGAGAAAAAGCGCCTCGTCTATTTTCATGGCGCCCGCGTAAGCGAAGAACTGGCGTGCCCCCATCGCAGCCAGGAGGGCGGTGGCCCACAGCCAGCACAGCATAATCGGCATTTTATCGTTCATGGTTCTTTTTTCAAGAGTCACCTTCACAAATACGGAAAAGCACGCCGCCGCGCCTATGAGAAGCATCGACCCATTAAGCAGCATTCCTTCGTACATCCTTACCTCTCAGCCCACAGCATCTTCCTTTGAAGGTTGCCTATTTATATGGCGCGCAGTCTTATAATGGTGTTGGTCTAAGCGATTCGGCGAAACAATAATCATTATTTTATTCCCGATTTCCATATATCCGTGATGTCAGCCACTTCCCAGATTTCCGGCTTCTATAAATTGCCAATCGGCGAGCGCATCAAGATTTTGCGCGATTTCGCAGAACTTACTGACGACGAAACTGCGCTTCTCTCCAAGGAAGGCTCGCTCCCGCTCGCAACAGCGGACACGATGATTGAAAACGTCATCGGAACACATGCGCTCCCGCTTGGCATCGCAACTAATTTTCTGATTAATGGAAAAGAACTGCTAATTCCAATGTGCACCGAGGAGCCTTCTGTTATCGCAGCAGCAAGCAATGCGGCAAAAATGGCGCGCCCGTCCGGATTTAGCGCAAAGGCGGATAAGCCATTGATGATAGGCCAAATCCAGATTATTGGAAAATGGACACCAAAGGCAATTTCAGCAGCCAAAAGCGCCGTTGCCAAAAATAAGAAGAAAATCCTCGCGCTCGCAAATTCGACGGATGCAAAATTAATTGAACTTGACGGGGGCGCAAAGGATGTTGAATTCAGAACAATAAGCACCGCCGTTGGAAAAATGGTAATTCTTCACTTGATTGTCGATGTCCGCGATGCCATGGGCGCAAATGCAGTCAATACCATGTGTGAAAAAGTGGCGCCATTGGTTGAGGAAATAACTGGCGGGAAAGTGCGCCTGCGCATTCTTTCAAACCTCGCAGATAAGCGGCGGGTGCGCGCAAAAGCAATTTTCAACAAAGACGAAATCGGCGGTTCGGACGTTGTTGAAGGAATTATCGAAGCATGGGCTTTCGCGGACGCCGACCCCTACCGCGCCGCAACTCACAATAAGGGAATCATGAACGGCATAGATGCCGCGGCAATTGCCTGCGGGCAGGACTGGCGCGCAATCGAGGCTGGCACCCATGCGTACGCCGCGCATTCGGGCAAGTATCGCTCGCTTACGCAGTGGCGCAAGGACAAAAAAGGAAATCTTGTCGGCGAGATAGAATTGCCAATGGCAGTTGGCATTGTCGGAGGCGCAGTAAAGGCGCACCCCACGGCAAGAGTATGCACCAAGATATTAGGAATAAAAAGCGCAGGCGAGCTTGCGGAAATCCTTGCCAGCGTCGGCCTTGCGCAGAACTTTGCTGCGCTCCGGGCACTTGCAACGGAAGGCATTCAGAAAGGGCACATGAAATTGCATAAGAGAAAGGAAGAAACAAAATAACAACAAAATGGCGGCATTGAATGAAAATTTCCAAGAAATATTCCGGCCTTCTTGTTTCTGCAATAATGGCTTTCTGTATGGCGCTCGTAATGTCGTTTGTGATGACTGTATTAAATGTAGGATTCAACGAGCGCTTCTTCCTTGCATGGGTGCGCGGGTTCGCGATAGGATTCGCAGTGTCGCTCCCAACTTCAATTGCGGTTTCGTCGAGTGCTAGGAAAATCGTCGATAAAATTACAAGAGAGAGTTGAAGTTTATTCCTTCATATCTTCCAACGGCGATTTTGACTTGTTTGCAGTTCGAACGCTCAATACGTGAATGGTGACTCCGATTGCGACTAGCACTAAAATGATTCTTACGAAAAGCGCATCAACCGCAAACAAAGCCGAGCATCCTATAGTTATCCAGAGAAGCGAGATGGTGAATATTTTTACATTCACGGGGATTCCGTTTCCCTCGCGATAATTTCTAACGTAGTTTCCCAGCAATCTGTTGTTTATCAGCCAGTTGTAAAATTTCTGCGAGCTTCTGGCATAGCAGGCGGCCGCAAGAAGAAGAAACGGAGTGGTGGGAAGCAACGGAATGAATATTCCAACAATTCCAAGCGCCAGAAAGACGCTTCCGGCGAGCATCATTGCTAGCCTGCCAAATGCAATATTTCCGCGCTTTTTCGCATCGCCCATACTACACCGCGTGCTATTTTTTCAAATATTCGTTAACCATCTTGATGGCGCAAAGCGAGCGAGACCGCAGTTTCGCGAGTCTTGCGCAATTAAACTAATTATTTTTTCAGATATTCGTTCACGAGTTTAATTGCGCAAAGGGGGCCGCACATCGAGCAAACGTCGTCATCGCTTGACATGCGCTTCTTCCTGCGCTCCTTTGCCATTTCCGGGTCGAGGGCGCATTCGGCCTGCGCCTTCCAGTCTAATTTCCTTCTCGCTTCCGCCATTTTCAAGTCCATTTCCCAGGCGCGCTTGTTTCCTTTTGCAAGGTCTGCGGCGTGGGCAGCGATTTTGGATGCGATTGTGCCAGCACGCACATCTTCAATTGTTGGAAGGCTGAGATGCTCTGCCGGGGTGACGTAGCACAAGAAATCTGCGCCTGAAACTGCGGCGAGCGTTCCGCCGATTGCACCAGTAATATGGTCGTAGCCTGGCGCGATGTCGGTGACAAGCGGGCCGAGGACGTAGAATGGAGCGCCGCGGCAGAGCGTTTTCTGGATTTGCATGTTCGCCGCAATCTGGTTGTATGGAACGTGGCCCGGGCCTTCGACCATTGCCTGAACGTCCTTTGCGCGTGCGCGGTCAACCAGTTCGCCGAGAATGATTAATTCCTGAACCTGGGGGCGGTCTGTGGCATCTGCAATGCATCCGGGGCGCATTCCGTCGCCAAGGCTCAAAGTGAAGTCGTATTTTTTCGCCATTTCAAGAAGATAGTCATACTGCGCATAAAGCGGGTTTTCCTTGTTATTGTGCAAAATCCATGCTGCGAGGAAAGAGCCGCCCCTGCTTACGACGTTTGTGATTCTTCCTTGTCTTTTCAGGCGCTGGACTGATTCCTTGTTCACGCCGCAGTGGACTGTCATAAAGTCAACGCCGTCCTTTGCGTGGCTCTCAATTGCGTTGAAAAGGTGGTCTTCTGTCATTTCGACGACGGAGCCAACCTTATTTATTGCCTCGACGCCAGCCTGGTAAATCGGAACGGTGCCGATCATCACGTCGACGGAATCCATTATTTTCCTGCGGATTTCCTTTAGATTACCGCCGGTTGAAAGGTCCATTATAGCGTCAGCGCCGTATTTTTCCGCGAGTTTTGCCTTCTGAATTTCCTCATCGACGTTTACAAAATCCTTGGAAGTGCCGATGTTGGCGTTAATCTTTACTGAAGTGCCTTCGCCGATTGCGAAAATCTTTGAGAATTTATGGATTGGATTGTGCGGTATGACTATCCTGCCTTCGGCTATGCCCTTTCGGATGAATTCGGGGTCGCATCCTTCAAATTTTGCGGCAGTCTTTATGTCCTGGGTGATTGCGCCCCTGCGGGCATCTGACATAAGAGTCATTATTACCAAGCCGGAATCTGTTGGGCGTTTATAGAGACTGGCGCCGATATTTATAATTGGGGCAAAGATGCAAGTTTATGCTTCCCGCAGAATTGCAGGCGCTTTCACGCTTCCACGGACATATCGGGCCTTATGCCGTTGTTGGTTATAGAATGGGAATGATTGCGCTTGACAAATTAAAGCCGAAAAATCACAGCGCACTCAAATGCGTTGTAAAAACAGGAATAAAGCCCCCGGTTTCCTGCCTTGTGGATGGAATTCAGTTTTCGTCGTCATGCACTCTTGGAAAGGGCAATATTTCAGTTGTCGATGAAGGAAAAGCGGAAGCGGTTTTTGAATGCGCTGGCAAGAACATGGCAATCAAACTGCGCGACGAGATGCGCAAGAAAATAGACGCAGAAATGAGCCACGAGAAAGAAGAGGAGCAGTCGCTTTATTATTACAAGATGGCAGAAAGCGAACTTTTTGAAATCGCGCTAATTTAGCCATTGTTCGGCTCGTATGGGTTCCAATTGGGCTCCGCATAAAGCGTCCTGATGTAGAATGACGGTGGTGCCTGCTCTACGCGCTTCAGTTCGCGGAAGGCTTCGCCAATTGTCATGTTGTTCAAAATCAGCGCATCTTCCATAATCGCGGTTGAGGATTCCGAGCCGGTTGCGCGTGTTGCGCCAAGATATGCATTAACGCCTGCGTGCACGAATGCCTGCGAGAGCGCTTCCGTTGCCGGAATGCCATCGATTCTTCCAGTGTGGCACATGCTTGTCATGAAAACCATCGGCTGCATTTCCCAGCCCCGCACCTTTGAAACGCTGACAGAAGTGCTGTAAACGTCGGGACCGTAGAGGTCGGTGACATACCAGTACCAGTTGCCGTGTGCAATTCCCTCGAAGTAGTTTGAGTTAGCGTATGCCTCGACTGTTTCAGTTGCCTGTCTTCCGCTTGCCGCGTCGATATAATACTGCGGCACAAAGCCATATTGCGCAGCGGTTGCGCCATAAGGAATCTGGTGGAACAAGGAGCCGAACTCGCCTCCGCCGCCTCCGCAGAGGAACATGAAATTGCTGTGCCACGAAGCTGTTGAAGGCGCTCCCATATATCTTGAATAAAACAGCGACCTTGCGATTAGCGCGCTTGCGTCCTCTGCGCTCCATCCTATCGGACGGCCAATCGAAAGTTTGACTTCGGTGGCGTTCGCGTCAAGGGTGCTATATGGTAAATCCGATGGAAGCCCAACGCCATCCTCTGGCCAAGGCTCGCTGTCTGCCGGATAGTAATACATCGGAACCATATTTGTGTCGCCGACGATTGCGAAATATGCAGGTCCTGCAAGATAGCCGTCGAGCAGGGACTGGTTTTTCAGGGCATCGAATACGGATGAGATGTACTCCAAGTTCTGGTTGAATTTCATATTGTTGTATTGGTGGAGTTTAACGTCGTATCCTGGCCCGGTGCAGGAACCTTCGGCTGCGGCTGTATATCCACCATCGTTAAAATTGAAATCCGGGCTGGCTATGACGATGCCTTTGCGCGCCGCTGCAAGATATGGCGCAACCATCGAAAGCCGTGGAACTATCGGAATCGATGTGGAATCCAGCATCTCGGCGGTTGCATTTACCGAAATATCCGCGCTGGCATAGGATGCGCCTGCCATGTACGGTGTGGCTATCACTTCAACGCCTTTTGAGCCGTAGTACATTCCCACGTCAAGCCGGTATTCGCCGGAGTTGTTGACAATCAATGTGTCGATGTAAGCGCTTTTGCCGTCGTATGCCATGCTCGTTGAAAATCCTGCGTAAGCTCCCTTTGAATCGTAAAGCGTGGCGTAGATTATCGGAACGATTCCCGCTGGCTCGGTCGCCAGCTTCACAGGAACTGCAAAATTGGTGATGGTTGCATAGACCTGCAGGCGCACGATTCCTGAAGGAACGCCAATCTTGAAAGACTGCGACGGAGAGCCGGATATGTCCACTTTCTCTCCGCCGACGATTGCTTCAACATTTTCAATGTGCCCATTTTGCAGGCTTGATGTTTTGTTCAGCACGCTTGGATATGATGAATCGGTCGGGTTTGCAATTGCAATGTAGTCCAGTTTGCCGAAAAACCCCTTCACTGCCTCGGCAACTGCGCACGTTGCATCAAAAGAATTTTCTATTTTCAGCGCCGGCAGCTTAAGTTGTTCCGCAAATCTTTCGCCGTCCGCGCCAATGGCAATGGCATATTTCGCGCCGATTGAATCAAGTGTGCTTTCGATGTTGCCCCAGAGCGCGTCCTCGCACTCGGACGAACCGTTGGCGATTTCTTCGTCAATTACGAGAATCGGTATTCCGAGATAACTTGCAAGCGGCGCCGCATTTACGCTGATTTCGTATCCTTGCTTTGTGTGCGGGATCAACATAACGCCGGGCGCCTTTTCCCAGCATTGCGCCATCAAATTAATCGAGCAGGAAGTCGGATTGCATCCGTGAACCGGAATCGCCGTGATGCCCTCAATCGCCGCCTTGCCAAGCGATAAAACGGACGCTGGCGCATATCTTTCAAGGAAAGACGAAGCGGTGCCGTCGGAGCCTACGACAAGCATCGGCTTTGTTTCAGATGCGAGCCCAGCATATCTTGCGGCAATGCTTGCGCCCAGAAGCGCATAGAAAGGATCGGTGTCCGGGACTATCACTGCGTCTTCAACCGGCTTGAATTTGCTTTCCGCGCAAAGCGCAAGCGCCTCTGCCATGGAGAACGAATTTGCGCCTTCGTTCGCAGGGTTCTGCTCTGAAAGGCAGCCTGAAAACAAGCTGGCTCCAATAAGCATGATTGAAAGCAGTGTGGCCAAAATATTTTTCATTTAATCGACCTCCTAATTGTAATTTGGTATTATTTAGTTGCGCAACTCGGCATCAGAACATTGGCTGGACTTGCGGTGCTTCCATAAACAAGCTTGGTCGTGCCAGGGAAAACCGCTTCTCCCCTGCAATATATGCTGATTTCAAACGTGTCGCCCTTCTTGAAAACCCATGGGCTGTCGGCCGGAATCAATGCCTCGCCAGTGAGCTTCTGGGCGGTTCCGCCAGTCGCCGTGACTGCATTTGTAGCCCATTTTCCATCAATCGGGAGATTTTCGCCGACCTTTGTTGGGGTTATGTCGAAATAAAGCCCGACTGCAGCAGTCGAGATTGCATATAACTCAATAGAGACTTTTCCTGCCACAATAAAGCTGGAAGGGAGCGGATTCGATGCCCACGTCCCTACAACCAATCCCATGCTTGTCAGCGGCGGGTTGGCAGCGGCAAAAGTGCAGTCTGCAGAAGAATCCTCGCTCGCAGTAGGTTGAACTGCGTCTAACAGATGGACGTCGCCCTCGCCCTGATAAAGATATAATTTCAGCTCAAACGGGCCTGATGGCTGGGACGCATTGTTTTGCTCATTTGTCTCATTACTTGCAAATTCCTCGCTGGCATTCTGATTGTTATTCTGTTGTTCGTTTGTCTGCCCTGCGCCCTGTTCCTGATTTTGCGAAGTTTTATTTTCTCCGCCTATGCACCCGGCAAAACTAGTTCCAACAATCAGAAAAATTAATCCCATATATACAAATTTTGATGGAATCATGCCAGCACCATAGAAAAAGTAAGTATGTTATAACTTTATAAAGATTCCTAAAGATTAGTACAGAATGGCAAGATTTTATGCGAAGCGGCCAGGCCGCCATAGTTTAAGGCATCATGCCTTCCTTTCCGCACTTTGGGCATTTTATTGGCGTAGGCCCGCCGTGTTCCTTGTTCACTGAGAAATCGGTTCCGCAGCGCGGGCATTTTACCTGCAATTCCGCAGGCGCTTCTTGCTGCCGTTGAGCCGTTTGAGCGCCAGCAAATCCCTGCCTTGCCCGCCCCGAAAACGCCAAAGCCACCTTCGGCTGGAGCATATATATCACTATAATCCCAGGCAGTATGGACTGGATTATAACTGCCGCGCTAAATCCCGAGAAAAGCGAAGAGAGGATTTCAAACGTGCTTAACGCAATTACCGAGAAGCGGGCCCAGCGCATCATCTTAAGCAGGCCAATCGCAAGCACGACGTTCAGAACCGATCCGATAACCATGCTCCACCCAAATAATAAAATGTCTTCGGAAGTTATGTTTTCAGCGCCAGCAATCGTCTGGCCGAATTCCCGTATATACTCTATCAAAAGCGAAGGATACGCAAGCGCAATTATTCCGGCGAGAAGCGCAAAAGCTCCGGATACCAAGAGATATACTGAAACCAGAGTGACGCCAGCCGGCCTTTTTTTCTTCTCCTGCTTTGGCGGCTCGTAGTCCGGGACTATCGTCTGTTCCCAAGAATCCTTTCCGCCTTCGCTTGGGTTTTGGTCGTCTTGCGGTCGGTTCATGTTACCTGCATCCTTTTCGCCAACATAGCTTTTGCAGTCCAAATCAGCGAACTGCGTTTACCTTGCTTTCCATCGTGGCTTCCTTGTCAATCCGGTCGTCTATCTTCAAGGTCGTAAGCACGCGCTGCGCTCCTGCCCCGAGCACGGCGAGATGCGCACTTTTCACGGCGGCGAATATCTCGTCAATGCTCTTTGCCTCGATGTCTGTTGCCATCGCGTTTGTCTGGGTGCGCAGGCCCGAACTTTCAAGCGCGCGGATTCCTTCACGCACATACTTGCTGACGCTCGTTCCTGCGCCTACTGGGACGACGCTAACTTCTGCAATTATCATACAATCCTTTTACTATTGCACATAGTAGTTTATGTAAATTTGCATAACCGCGCATTTTGCCGCAAACACTTTAAAATTTCTTTCTATCTCATATCTGAATATCATGGCGCAAATAAGCACATTATTATGGATTCTTGGCGCTACTATTCTCGACGGACTTATGGCATTCGCTGGCGCCGTGACGCTTAAGATGAGCGAAAAAACCCTGAACAAGATTGTGATGATTCTTGTCGCATTTGCGGCGGGTTCCATGCTTGCTGGCGCCCTTTTCCACCTGATTCCCGAAGCGATGGAAAAAATAGACAAGCCGCTTACAATATCGGCACTGATACTTGCAGGTTTCCTCATATTCTTCATCGTGGAGCGCTACCTTCACTGGCACCACTGCCACGATCCCGATTGCAAGACGCATCCTGTGACAACCCTTGTCATTTTCGGCGACTCTATCCACAATCTCATCGACGGCGTAGTCATAGCCGCAAGCTTCATGATTAGCATTCCTTTCGGAATTGTCACAACTGCCGTAATTCTCGGCCACGAGCTGCCGCAGGAGCTTGGCAACTTTGGCATTCTCGTCTACGGCGGATACTCGAAGCAGAAGGCGCTGGCTTACAATGCGATGGCGCAATTTACATGCGTTATTGGCGGAGTGCTTGGATATGCCCTGTCTTATTACACGCAGCAGGCTTCTGCTTATCTGCTGCCGTTTGCCGCCGGTGGCTTCCTGTATATTGCAGCATCTGACCTAATTCCTGAAATGCACAAGGAACCCGACCTGAAAAAAGTTATGATAAACTTTGCAGTTTTCTGTGTCGGCCTTGCATTCATGATCGCGATCAAGGTTTTTGCCGGGGCGTAATCAATCAAAAAACAAAATAAAATTGAAAGAAAAAAAGAAATCAATACGTCCTTGACATTATGATTATCTCTTTTGCTGGCGCTCCGCAGATTGCGCATTTCGCGCCTTCGGCTGGCTTTTCTCCCTCAGCCGGAGTTCCAAGCGTCTTCATGTCGAGCGCGCCTTCCGCCTCATGCCCGCAGCCGTCAACTCCGCACCATGGCATCTTTATCATCCCGACGTAGCCCGACGCTAGCAGCGCTTTCGCCTCTTCCAGTGTATTCACGGCCCTGTTCTTGTGAACCATGACGTCCTCTGCCTTCTTCCAGAGCGCTTCTCGTATGGCCTCGAATTCTGCAGTCACTGCGCTTCCGTCTCCAAGAGGGACGAGATTCTTCGATCCCGTGTCCCTGCGGACAAGGACCATCTTGCTGTTGTCAACGTCGCGCGGCCCGATTTCGATGCGCAGCG
>JAQUQK010000001.1:47160-48327 GCA_028716125.1 Thermoplasmatota archaeon
GCCTCGAATTCTGCAGTCACTGCGCTTCCGTCTCCAAGAGGGACGAGATTCTTCGATCCCGTGTCCCTGCGGACAAGGACCATCTTGCTGTTGTCAACGTCGCGCGGCCCGATTTCGATGCGCAGCGGCACACCCTTGAGTTCCCATTCGTAGTATTTGTTTCCGGGAGTAAGCTCGCGGTTGTCAAGATGAACGCGCAATCCCTGAGCCTTCAACTGTCCTTCCACTTTCTTGCAGGCTTCAAGCACTTTCTCTTCCTTGCCCTTGAAAATTATCGGGACAATTACCATCTGGATTGGCGCAACATCAGGCGGCAGGATGAGCCCTTTGTCGTCGCCGTGCATCAACACGATTGCGCCAAGCAGGCGTTCCGACATTCCGTATGTGGTCTGGTGCGCGAACTTGTGGCTTCCGTCAGATGCCTCGTACTTTATGTCATACGGTTCGCTGAAATTAGTCTTGTACTGGTGAACTGAGCCAAGCTGGAGTGCCCGTCCCGAAGGCATCAGCGCATCCAAGCCGATAGAGTAGAACGCTCCCGCAAACTTGTCCCATTCTGGGCGCTTGTTGAGAACGTAAGGCAATGCAAGCCGCTTGAACAGGCGTTTTACAATTTCCAAATCTTCCGCAATCTGGCGCTCTGCATCCTCGAAGTCCACGTGGCAGGTGTGCGCCTCGAAGAAATGGATTTCCCTGACTCGGATGAAGGCGCGAGTCTGCTTTGTTTCGTAGCGGAAAGTGTTGACAAGCTGGAATATCTTTAATGGAAGGTCGGCATGGCTTCTAATCCAGAGCGAGAACATCGGATACATTGCCGTTTCAGAGGTCGGGCGAAGCAGGTATCGCTCGCCAAGCTCAGTGTGTCCGCCGTGCGTGACCCAATAAACCTCGCCGCCAAAGCCCTTTATGTGCTCAGCTTCCTTGGCAAAGAGCGATTCTGGGATTAAAAGCGGGAAATTGACTTCCTGATGATTAGTGCGCTCCATCTCCTGGCGGATGTACTTGTCTATGTTCATCATCGCTTTCCAGCCGTACGGAGTCCAGACGTTGCATCCCTGTATCGGGTAGCGCTTGTCGCAAAGGCCCGCAACTTCCACTATCTGGTTGTACCATTCGTTTATGTCTTCTGACTTCTTGGGGAGCTTGGCTTCCATTATATCCCTTTCA
>JAQUQK010000002.1:0-33375 GCA_028716125.1 Thermoplasmatota archaeon
TGCTTGTTGACCTGGTCCCACTGCTCGTGAAGCTGCTCTATTTTCTTAAGCACTTCTTCGCGTTTTCTTATTCCGCTCCTTTTTAGAAAAGGTGCCATAGTCGCCTGCATATAATATCCAGTTATAAAGGCTAGGGTTTCGCCTCAAATTTCGCACGAAAGAAAAGCCGAAATAAAACCGAACAAGAGCGTCCATCTCCAAAGTCGGAAAAAATAGGCTTCGCGCCGGTCAGCGGCGCGCCTTCTTCTCTTCTTCATCAAGAGGAGAAACCCCATGTTGCAGAACGGAAACCCGCCAACGGCCGGCATTGCGCCGAAAAATCACTTAATCTCTATTTTTACTGTTTTAACTGCGCGCTTGACGAATATTTCTCCACCCGGCTCTTTTTCAACAAATGCAAGCCCCTCGCCTTCTTCTCCAGTAAAGCACAACCTTTTGCGCACATCGCTCGGCAACGCCAGATATATGCCGCGAGTAAGGGAGGAAATGGCAATAATTCTCTCCTTTTTTTCTACCATAGCAGTCTATTGTGGTATTGTTGCGAAATTATTAAATACATTCATTGTATACAATATTGTAATTATATTACAGAATTGTAATATGGGGTGTTGATGTGGGAGTACACAGGACAGATAAGTGGGTTGATAGGAAGATTGCCGAGAAGCAAGCCGAAATGACGTTGGATGGCTTGAAACCACACGAAAGAGACTCGGATGCGGCTCTGCGCGCCTTGCTTGAAGAAGGCGACGCCGCAATAGCCGAACTGAAACGCAGGGATGCCGAAAAACGATAATCAATCATGGGGGAACCAACATGAAAACAGGAACCGAGAACCAAAAGGCAACGACAAAGACGGGGCAAGTACCCGCCGAGAACTCAATAGAAACGCGGGGGGCTTAATCGTGTGCGATTTCGTTTCTTGGATTGAAGCCAACGGCAAAAATTACTTCTTGACAGACGCCGAAGTATTTTCTGATGTCGGAAAGGAAAAATTAGAAGGCTCGAAACGCAGTGATTTCATCGGCCACGGGTCAATCAGAAAGTTTTACGGACTGATGAACGGCCACGAAGAAAAACAGGTAAGAAACTTTTGGGGCGAAAAAGCAAGACAGCACATTCCAGCAGAACTTCTTGCACTAGTAGATGATTTCGACAGAAACTTTGGGCGACTTTTCGAGACATCATTCGAGAACGACGATCTAACTTACCTTATCTCGCATGCGCCTGAAGCCTGGAAGAGCAAGGCATCGGCTCAGATTCTGAAGCAGAATCCTACCAACGACAACCTGCTTGACATCATCTACAATGCGCCTGAAGCCTGGAAGAGCAAGGCATGGGCTCAGCTTCTGAAGCAGAATCCTACCAACGGAGAACTTGCTTACATCGTCAGGAATGCGCCTGAAGCCTGGAAGAGCAAGGCATGGGCTCAGCTTCTGAAGCAGAATCCTACCAACGGAGAACTTGCTTACATCGTCAGGAATGCGCCTGAAGCCTGGAAGAGCAAGGCATCGGCTCAGATTCTGAAGCAGAATCCTACCAACGGAGAACTTGCTTACATCGTCAGGAATGCGCCTGAAGCCTGGAAGAGCAAGGCATGGGCTCAGCTTCTGAAGCAGAATCCTACCAACGACAACCTGCTTGACATCATCTACAATGCGCCTGAAGCCTGGAAACAGAAAGCGCAGAAAATCTTGGACGAGCGCAACACGAAATAAGCAACACCTTTCTCTTTTTTCATTTATCGCGGTGGCGGGAGTTCGTCGGACGGTTCCCCGGCGCAACTCTTCGGGGTTCAAGACCCCGCGCCACCACCAAGGAACCAAGAGGTAAGTGTATGGATAATGTAAATGTCCCGGGAATGAACCAAATTCAACCGCAAATGCCAAGCCTCCGCCTGCCGTTCCAATCCAAAATCGACCAATTCAAGTTCCCAACAATCCCATCTCTCCGCTTCGGCTCAGCCACCGAATACGACCCTTATTTTGACCAGAACGAAGGCCAGTGGCACTGCAAAATCAAGGGAAAGAACCACGGATGCGAAGCCTTCGATGAATTCCACAGAAAAGGCCAGCACATAGAATGCCGCCACATCCTGCACAGGATTAACGACCGCCTGATCGCAAAGGGGCTGCTTCAGGACCTTCTCGCGCAGCGCCGCCGTGCAAAGGACACAATGACCCAGGGCGAGGCAAGGGAACTTACAAAGAACTCCCCGGAAGGCCAGCTCCTACGCTACCTCTTCGAGGGGTACTTCTCCGACCATGCTGGCGAGGAAATCACGATTGACGACGTACACGAATACCTCGGCCCCGCCATTGCGGACAATAATCCGATGATGGGTTCTATCACGTCATGGCTTGCGCGGGACGGAATAATCGAGCCTGTGAAGTCCAGCGATGGCTATCAGAAGTTCGTAAAGAGCACCAGGGAAGCCAGAAACGGAAGCGCAATGCGCGTCTGGCGGTATCGGGAGGCGTAAAGGTGAGCAAGAAAATCGGCTTTTGTGACGTCGAAGGTTGCGAAAAACCGTGTTGTGCAACTCACAATCATAAAAGCGCGCATGGGCACCTACAGAAAGGCGGTGGGTGCAAATGCAATGAACATGCAGGCCAGTTGACTTATGATCACAAGAAGCGGCAGTTCGTGATGGAGGAATAATATGCCGACCATAAAAGAGAATCTTGAAGCAGAAGTCCGAGCCGCCGAAGAGAACGTCCGTATGGCAAGAGGCAGGCACATTTCATATAAAGAAGCCCTGCGACAGGCCGAACTCTCGCTGCGGAGGGTAAGACACGACGCGAACCAGGCATACACCAACTGGAAGAATGCGAGGCGCGAGCTGGCCAGGGCGAAAGCGCGCCTTTCTTCCTATCCCTCCAAGTCCCGCAACTGGGCGAAGGAAAACATCGGCAAGATTCTCGGCAAGATGGAGGCATAGGCATGGTTTCCGCTCAGTTCAAGCGCTGCGTAAGAACGCACCGCTTCGCCACAGATCCAAACAAGCGCTGCGAAAAGTGCAAACACGCCGACCACAGCAAGATGCAGTTTAACAAGAATCAATTTCCGTGCAATCTTGCTGAAGACCTAACGACGCTTGCCGGCCACGTTTGCGACTGCTTTGCGGAGGCCTAATCATGTCAGATTGGAACGACAGCATCCCGCAATTCGAAGATGATGAATTCCCGGACGACGAATTGCAGTTTGAACCTGAGGAGGAGAAGTAGATGCCTGAAAACCGCTGCATCTCTTGCGGAAGCACCGACACCAAGAAGGAACGCCCCACGCCAAACGGCGCTTTCGTGCTGACCTGCAAAACCTGCGGCAACGTTCATACTTCATGGAGGTAAGCGAATGAATGAGAAAGATTTCAAGAGATACGTCGACTTTCAAGATAAGATGTGTGCGGGGACAATCACCAAAAAGGAAACGGCAGAATATCAAAAACTTCTGAAAAAAGAATGGGCATCTTACAGAAAAACATTGATGGAGGGTTTGGATGAGTGAACAATGTATAAGATGCGGAAGATTCGGCGCGGAACATCAAGTCCAGATGATTTTTGCAGACAAAACCAAGACGGATGTTGTGATTTGCGGGCAATGCAAGGAAGAAGTCAAGGTCGAAATCGCTAAACAGAATGGGTGGAGGTAATCACGTGAAACCAGAACATTGGTTATGGATCGTGGCTCCGCTGCTCATAGTAGGGGAACTTGCATTGGTTTTGGTTCTCAGGGGTGCATAAATGGCATCCTGTCACTATTTCGAATCGAATCTGGCCCTGGGAGGGGAAGGGAAACCAAGGCCTAAAGTCGGCGGCAAGCGAAAGGGCGGGAGTCCTGAATTTTTCGCATCTGCATCGGAATCCCATGGCTTGCTTACCCTCGCCCCGCGTAATGTCGCCGGCTTCTCTTTCTCTAGAATGGCGGTGCTGTAATGCCAACCTACGCCCTGCCCTGCGGCAACAAGGTCGATGATGCCCGCGGCTCTGTGCAGCACGAGAGCACCGACCCGTCTAAGAAGGTTCCAAGCGCTTTCTGCCCCAAGTGCGGAAAGTGGGAAGAAGCGACATTGGTGGTGGGGGCATGACCGAAAAGAGGCAAATCTTCGCAGCCGACCTGTTCTGTGGCGCTGGCGGCACATCCAAGGGCCTTGTTGAAGCATGTCGCGCTGCCGGAATAGAAGTCAATCTCGTTGCAGTCAACCATTGGAAGGTTGCAATAGCGACCCATAAGAAGAACATCTGCGGCCCGGGAGTTAACGCCACTCACGTTTGCGATAGGATTCAGGCAGTCAACCCGCTAAAGCTCGTCCCAGGCGGACACTTGGATATACTGGCCGCCAGTCCCGAATGTGTTTTCCACAGCAGGGCGAGAGGCGGAAAGCCCATAAACGACCAGCGCCGCACAACTGCATGGCGCGTTACCAAATGGATGAAAGTGCTTGATATTGACAGCGTTATAATCGAAAACGTTCCCGAATTTGAGCAGTGGGGGCCGCTCATGCAGAAAAAAGACAAGAATGGAAATCTTGTTTTTGACAAGAAAGGCCGCCCCGTTATGATTCCCGATCCGGCGCACCGGGGAGAGATATTCCAGCGGTATATCAAGAAGATGCGCGACCTCGGATATAACGTAGAATACAAGGTTATGAATTCCGCGGACTATGGCGCATTCACTTCGCGCCGCCGCCTCTTCATACGCGCAGCCAAGAAGGGCGGCAAAATAATATGGCCAAACCAGACCCATTCAAAGGTTGGCAAGGACGGAAAGCCAACAATACCTGACACCCTGCCATGGAACGCGGCGCGCAAGATAATTGACTGGAAACTTGAAGGGCAGAGCATATTCAGCAGGAAAAAGCCGCTTTCTGAGAAGACGATGCAGCGCATAGTCCGCGGCCTTGAGAAGTTCGGCGGCAGAGAGCTAAAGCCGTTCATCGTGAAACTTCGCGGGACCAGCACCGTTTCGAGCATAGAGGAACCAATACATATGCTATCCGGCAGCACCAACATGGCGCTTGCTGAACCGAGACTTGACCATGCCTGCATAGTTGACATGTTCGGCAGGGACGACAAGCCGGACACGCGCATAGCGGGCATGGACGGCCCTGTTCCAACACTACCGTGCAGTAATCGCGTAGGGGTTGCACGTGCTTTCATAGTCCCGCCACTAGGATATTATGCGCGAAATGGCGACGCCAACGCGCCAAGGAGTGTAGAAGACCCGCTGCAGACCGTCATAGCAAGCAGGGGCGGCGGCCACCTTGTAGAAGCCGAGCTTGTCCCGGATGATATATCGTTCACTCTCGGCCAGCAGACTAACGCCGCTGCTCGTAACATAAGCGAACCGCTGGCGACTATTGCGACGGCTGGCGCCATCTCCCGGGTAAGCGCAGAACTGAAGCCATTCGTGGTGTCAATCGACCACAACACCAAGGCAGCCGGCGGAGTATCCAGCGTAGAGAATCCGCTTTCTGTAATTTCCTCAAAGGCGCGCCATGCGGTTGTTGCTGCTGAACTGACGCCAGACAACGAAAAGCTGGACGGCCAGAAGAATTCATTCATCGCGCAGTATTACGGCCAATCTATAGGCAGCTCGGTTGATGCTCCGTTGCCATCCCAGACGGGCAAGGTAAAGAGCTATCTGGTAGGCGCTTTCATCACGCAGAACTTCGGAGAGCGCAATGGTCAAGAGCCAAGATGCCAGTCCATAGAAAATCCCCTTTCCGCGCCAACTAGCGCCGGAGCCGGGAACCTTGCAACTGCGCACTTGGTTGAATATTACGGGAACGGCCAGCCGCGCAGCATCGAAGAGCCATTGGGCACCATATCAACAAAAGACCGCTTCGCCCTTGTTCAGCCGGTAGTAGACGGCTGGAAGCTTGACATCAAGTTCCGCATGCTTCAGCCGCACGAGCTTGCCGCAGCCATGGGCCTGCCCGACTACGAATTCGCAGGAACCAAGACCGAGCAGGTTAAGCAGATCGGGAACGCCGTTGAGGGCCACAATGCGCTTGCGCTTTGCTACTCGGCGCTTACAGGAAACGCCCTTCCGCCGCAGACAGGGGGGATGGCATGAAGGATGCTGACCGCTACGGCAAGCCATATGTCTGGCGGCTTACTTTAGATGATTTCGAAGAAGACCTCCGAATTCATGCAGATGGCGGCGCAGTATGCCCAATTATCGAGAACACGACCTGCGGCCACCCCTGGTCATTTTGCAAGACTTGCTATCATCGGGAGGTCAATTAATGTCCCAAACCCCCTACGCCATCCTTTTCCTCATCCTTTCGCCAATCATAATCCCAATCTGCCTCTTCGGAAAGCCCGTAACATCATGGGGGTGGCGGCTCTGAAGGATTTGATTGTAGAGAAACCTGTTTTAGACGCTTGCTGCGGCGGGCGCATGATGTGGTTCGACAAGCACCACCCGCTTGCGCTCTATGTCGATATCAGGTCAGCACCAAAAGGAATATGCCCAGAGCGCCCGGAATTTCATGTTGCGCCCGATATGATTGCGGACTTTACGGATTTGCCGTTTGCAGATAGGCAATTCAAGCTGATTGCGTGGGACCCGCCGCACATTTTAGATTTGGGTGCAAACTCAATCATGTGTAAAAAGTTCGGCACACTGCAAAGCGATTCCTGGCGCTCGGTTCTGCGCAAAGGGTTTAATGAATTGTGGCGCGTTCTCGATGTAAACGGGACTCTCGTAATGAAATGGAACGAGGAGAGCATATCTGTTGGTGAATTGCTGAAATGCTTCAGTCCCCCCCCCTATTTGGGCATACTACAGGCAGTAAATCAAAAACCCATTGGCTCTGCTTTTTCAAATCGGAGGTCTCCTAATGCTTGATCTGCTTCTTCTCACCCTTTTCTTCAACTATGACATGTTCCTGAACTACGGGAAACTTGCAATCGCCGCTTTGGGAGGCATACAATGACCGAAAACAGCGCGCTATCGGCCCTCGAATCCATCTTCATCAAGGCATTGGCGAGGACCAGCGAGAAATGCCCCGCGCCGACAATAGACCACATTCAAGGCGAGGCTTACCCCACCCTAAACGGCCAAAACGTGGCGCAAATCGCGGGAAATCTTGCTTCTTTGAGCTTAATCGCAAGCAACGAGGGAACATTCAGCCTGACCGAAAAAGGCGCAGAAACGGCTGCAAATCTGCCACAACTCGGCGACCTTTTGGCGCAACTTGACGCAAGCAAGAAAGTTGCGTCAAGTGAAGTTGACGCAAGTGCGTCAAGTGCCGTAGAAAAACGCACAAACATACTCGACCTGACGCACGTAGACCAAAGCATCCTCACAGCCCTTGCGAAGTTCAAAAAACACTGCATAATCCCGCAAATGGAATCGCTTGTTTTACACACCGGTTTGAAGCGGACTACAATAAGCTCTTCCATAAGGAGAAAACTCGCCAAAGAAGGATATGTAAGAATAGACGAGAATGTATATCCCCACAGCTTCTTTTTGACGCGCTCCGGCGAAGAGAATGCGGCGGCAGTTTCGGCGAAGGAAAAAACCGACTTGACGCAACCACTTGACGCAACCATCGCAGAGGGGGGGGTAGTTGCGTCAACTGACAACCAAAAACGACATGCGAAGAAGGCATTGCAAGCAGAATCGCCGCTGTTCCAAAGAGCGCATGACTTGCGCTTCAGCGTAGTCGTCGACCGCCTCCCGAATACGGACGCGCTTCTGAATACGGGCTGGCTATTGGATACGACCATGACTGGATGGGTGCGCTACACTGGAGGGCAGATAGATGGAGTCAGAATCAACCTTAACGCAGGAACGCCAGCCAAAGTAGTGATGTGGCTGCCGGAGATAGTGCGCCCGAGCGCGCTGGAAGTCGCGGGCCAGATATGCACATACCTGGAAAACACCTTGCGCAGCCTGAAGGCGCTATACCCAACCATTGTTTTCTCTACTGTGCAGATAGAAGGCGAAGAGACAAAGACATTTGTGAAGACTGTAAGTCAGCACTTTGCGCTCGTCGGTGATGCATTTGCCCGGAAATGCATTGCGGAGAAGTATCGCTGCTGGAACGACATATTCCACGTTGATATGTCAACAGGGGTTCCAGAACTGGAAGCGCATAATGCCGAGAGCGCTCAAGTGAATATGGAGAAATACGAAAGTCTGGTAATGGACACGATGACAGGGAAGTTCGATCATCTTGCAGTCAACGAGAATATTAGTTCGCTCCACAGCACCGCGCAGCAGGCTCAGGCGCAGATGGGCGAGCTTGGCGCAGTCCAGCAGCTCCAGGCGCAGAAGACGGACGAATTGAGGGATTCTTTGGCCCTTATCGCCAAGTCGATGGCTTTTCAGATGATGCAGAAGGAGAACGAGGATTTGAGGGCGGGCATCCAGGAGCGCGACAGGCTTCTCGCGCAGCGCTCCGGATTCAGCCAGAGGCGCAGCAGGGCGCCAAAGGCATGGCACGACCCGGCCATATCTTAATCGAGGTGACAACCATGGACGACACCACAGCGCCGTCAGGCGCAGTTAAAGGCACGGAAGGCGCGGAGCAGGTATCCGCAACGAAGAACGACCCGTTCTGTTACAGCGCGGAAGAAGGGCGCAAGTTGACCGGCGATTACAGTAAGGAGTATCTCGCTGGCGTAGAACTGCAAGAAGCCCAAGAACTTCTCCAGCATGCGAAGGACAAGTGCGAAGCTGCCGGAATCAAGCCCGACTCCATAAAGGCGCAGGCGGGCGAAGCGGTCGCGCAGGCCGTCTACTGCCGCATATGCCACCGTGAGCTGACAAACCAGAAGCACAAGGCAGCCGGCGTAGGCCCCGTATGCGCCAAGAAAGAGAAAGGAGGCGCTTAGGATGCCAAAACCGTACAATTTGCAGGGGGGGGGAATCGTGTCAAGTGAAGCAAAGCCCTGCGGATGCCCTGAACCGCAGGCTGAAGGAAATCCGGAGC
Organism: Thermoplasmatota archaeon; assembly: GCA_028716125.1. GTDB lineage: Archaea > Thermoplasmatota > JAQUQK01 > JAQUQK01 > JAQUQK01 > JAQUQK01. The sequence goes on from JAQUQK010000002.1 coordinate 8,945, forward strand.
GCGCCAGAGCTTCACGCGCTCCTGGAGGAAGCGGGAGCGCAAAAGCTGACGGTGATAACGCGCCGCGACCACAAGCCGGTCTATGCGCTGACGTTCTGCCTGGACGGGGGAGTGGCCTTCAAGGTCAGGAACCGCCAGCGCACCCGTCAGAGGCGCAGCCATCCGGGGCAATTGCACAGAAGCCTGAAGGTGATAGAATGAGCGCCAAGCAATATCTAAAATTCAAGGAACAGAAAGGATTCTACAACGTGCTGAACCTGAAAGGCCAGTATCTAGGAAACATAGAAACGCGCAGGGGAAAATGGGTATTCTATCCCGACTGCGCAATCGACCACGAATTGTGGTTCTGGCCATCATGCCTGCTTGAGCTTGCCGAGTTTATGAAACACCTGGAAAAACCAACTCCGAAAAGAGTCAGGAATACGCCACCAATGGGATGGGGCGAGAAGGAGGCATAACATGATAATCGACGGCGAGACGATTGTGTTTAAGTCCATTCCGATTTTCTTCAACCTTGAGAAATCGGGTGTGAAAAACCACACCGAGCGATGGCTTACCGCAGAAGAGCGAAAACAAGTTCACTGGGGCGAAATCAACAAAATCCGAATCTGCAACACCAAGACAGGTGAATCGTTCGACCGCGAGCTGGTCCTGCGCAGCAACATAACCAGCACGATGCCAGAAGAGGTCAAGATCCGCTGCCCTCAATATTCTCTCTTCTCTCTCACATGGAAGCATCAGGAGGCATAGAATGTCAAATAAGAAAGAAACCAAAAGCATCAGAGACGCAATGCAATGGGTAGGGCTTGCCTTCGGGCTATGGGCTGTCGCGGGGTTTGTTTTCTTCTCTGAAAGAATACCCGCAGGAATTCATCAGGCAATCAACTCGGTTTTTGCTGTACTTCTCTTTTTTGGCGGATTGTTTTTCGTTATGTGCGCATACACATGCATCACATACAGCCCAGAAGTGAAATGCGAAGAGTGCGGAAGCAAAAAGGTGCGGAGAATATATATACACAGGGGCAAGCATCTTCGCGTGTCCGTAGTCGTTTGCAAAAAATGCAACAATGACCTCTTCTGGAGTATAGCATGGCGCTGGTCGATTGGTTCAGAGGTGGTGAAAGCATGAAATCGCCCACAAGGGCAGTAAAAGGAGGCTGGACCAAGGTAGTGCGCGGGACAATCCCGATAGAGTCCGTTCCGCCAAGAAGCAAGCTTATGAAGCGCGAGACGTCAAAGAAGCCGGAAAAGGTCATTGCCATAAACACAATGGACACCCCGCAGCCGCAGCCATATCCCATCTTCATAGACGCCGGCAGCCTTTACAAGTTCTCGGGGGTATGAGCACGAAGCGCTGCGGAGTCCCGAAGTACGACAAGCTTCCGGATGTAGTAGGAAACACGAACATAGACGCCCTGCGCGCCGAGCTTGCAAAGGCCGAGAAGAGAAAGACCCTGATAAGGCGCGCCTTGGAAAGCGCCTGTCACCCGGGTAAAACTATAAATAAATCTGGGGGTTTACCAACTATGAAAAGCAGAAAAATAATCTGCGAGGCCTTGGTTTTGATGGCGCTGTTTGGCGCCCTGTTTGTTCCGTCAGTTCTAGCCCAGTCCGAGCCTGCAACTCACGCGGACATATCCGAAGTGCTGGGTGCAATAGGAGAAACCGGAGATGAGATTAAACTGATAATACAGTCTGGCGACTCAAGCACGGTGTTGGAGATAAACTCGGCTGAAGCTGCCATTCTGGCGCGCTTTGCAGAATCCGATGCCGCCGTATTGCAGGAACTGTCAGAACAGGGCATTGAACTGCAGGCAGCGCGTGCCGAAATAGCCGAGCTTGCAAGCACCGTAGAAAACCTAACGGCTTTGAACTGGAAACTAGACATGGTATTGTCGCGCCTTGGCCAGCCGAAGGACAAGAACGGCAACAACCTCTCTCTTTCGGATGCAACGCTATCTGACACCGAGGGTCTGCTGGGTGTGCTCGGCGCGATATACTCAGACACCGACGACCTTTCAATAAATGCCGCCAGAAAAACCGATGTTGCCGCAGTAAGCGGAAAACTGGGCGATCCGGAAGACGAGGAAACAGTGATAGGCAACCAGAACTACATAATGGACAAAAATGCGGAAATCGCATCGTCAATCGGCGGAAAATACGGAGTGCAGATATTCTTCGACCTGGTTTTTGTCGTGGGTCTTGGCTATATCACATACCAGAACAGGGCAGTAGGCAAGATTTCGAAGGCGGTTGACGAAAAGAAGGATCTGAACAATCGCAGCGGATACAAGGACCCAAACGAAGACCCTCTTGAGCCGGTTGAAAAGGCCAAAGGCGCCCCCCCGCAAAGCATCGCAGTTCCAAATACGCCTCAGCCGTCGCCGGCGATGGCTTATCCGCAGCCGGCTTTGGCGCAGCCGCCGCAGGAACCCGAGCCGCCATCCGCATTCAAGGAATTCATGCAATCGATTCCAGGCATAGGCGGTGGTAAGAATGTCTGAGAAAGCCCCCCCTGCATGCGTATCGTGCATCCAAACCGGGGAAAATGCGAAGTTCAACCCGGAATGCCCCTATATAGCAGCCATTGGGGTGGCAGACAAGATGAAGCCATTCCTGAATCCGGCATCGGGCCAATGCATCTTCAGCCAGGGCGAGGACGAATGCTCACAATGCTTCCGCTTCGGCCTTGCAAAAGAAGCGGGATGCGCTTTCACGACAATGATGAAGGTAGATGAGCTGATAAGTGACCCGGCGGTAGTCTCTATATCGGCGCAGCTGAAGGACTTCGGCCAGCATCTTGTTTCCGGAAAGTCGGTTCTAGATATGACTCGCCGCCAGTGCGCCAAGGCGCGCCTGGAAGAGATAGCAAAGGAGCAGACGAATATAGTGCGGGACAAGGTCCCTGCATGCGCGGCCGAGCGCGAGAAGTTCATGCGCTGGCGCGAGCTTATGCCAGCCGTGGCGAACAGCCACCAAGCGGCAGCGGAAAAACCATCAAAACAGGCAGAAAAGGCGGCTGTTGACGAGCAGAAATTGGTTTTTGGAGACAAACTGCCGGATCCGCCTGGGCGCAAGCGCTACTTCATGCGCATTCCGAGGACCAAGCGCGAAAATATGATGGGCAAGATACGCGACAGCATGCAGGAGCTCGGATTGCCGGAAAGCGCATTCATAGCAATAGAAGCAAGCCCCGGAAACTCCGAAGCAGTCTCGATCCTATATGACAAGGTGCTTTACGAGGAAGAGCAAAAGAAGAAGGCGGATGCCGCGCCGGCAGAGCAGCAATCGATTCCCGCCATGAATGGAGCGCCAGCGCCAATGGTTTGAGGGTGTAATCTTGAACATAAAAACTCGCGCAATCCGTGCGTTCGACCGCCTGATGATGAATTACATAATGAACGACAAGGTGGCAAAGAGGATGGCATGTGCAGTGATTGGGATATTCGTGCTGATCGCCGCGCTCTCGGCTACCCGTCTGGTTCTCATGGCTCAAGCATCCAGCCCAACCGACATCCTGGCTGCAGCCAATACTCCGACATACTTCAATGACACATTCCAGGGGAGGTCGTACATCGTAGGGGAAAAAGGCAGCCTCGAAAAGAAATACGGCGCGCTGATGGTTATGCCGGGGCAGTCAGGAAAGAAGATGTACTCGGAATTCGACGTCTACGTATTCGTCAACCAGCCGGCCGACTATGAAGTGTATTTATATAACAACCTGGTTGCAAAAGGAAAGACCAATTTTATAGCCACCATACATCTAAAGCCAGAATACAACGATGCCACGGTTCTTGTGAAGATCTGGAATGCCACGAACAAGACGCTCCCGGACATGGAATTCTCGTCAATGAGGATACTTGGCGCTTCCGAAACCGTAGAATCATCGGAAGAGGCGGATTACATTGAAAAGCACGAAACGCCGGCGACCCGGACAATATCCATGATTCAGGGTGTGCTATTGATAACGGCATGCATACTTGGAACCGGCCTTGCGCTGCGCTCAAAATACGAATACATGAAAATCGGATTCCCGGCGAAGGGAATACGGAAAGTCCTGGATGGGCAGGGGTTGTACTGATGCTGGGAAAGAAGCAGCCGGCACAGCAGCAGCCGATAAACATCATCCCGCCGGCACAGGTAAGGAGCGTAAGGATATATCCTAACGGCCGGAACGTCGACCTGGAGATGGTTGAAAATGGTGAGGATGGAAACGCATTCACTCTCTGGTTTATGGACATAATCGCATTTGTGATCCGGCATTGGTACATCATCCTCGGGCTGGTGGCGGCAATACTCTACTTCACAGGCGGGCTCAACTGGATTATGCCGGAGGTGCTTAAATGGCAATGAACGAGGACCAGCTGAAGTCGCTCTCAAGCGACCCCCAGAAATGGACGCCAGAGCAGCGAAAGGAAGTGAACCGCGGCGAATCGCAGATTTATGAAGAGAACCAAGTGATAGAGCAGCGAACTATAACATGGCGCGACATAGCCGCGGCATACATAAGGCGGCACGGTGCAAGCAAACTCTGGGGCATGATTGGCATAGCTGCAATGGAAATAGGCCTCATATTGGCGGCAATAATTTCTCAGGGCGATCCATTCTGGTTCCTGATGCTTGGCGCGGCTAACGTCCCATATCTGCTGGTATCGCAGTTCACGAAGAAATTCGAAGCGGCCGTGATGGCGAGGGATGCAAGATACGTTCTCTGCTATTCTGTCGCCGGAAAGGAGATACGATCATATTACAACGACTGGAAGTTCAACGGCGCGCAATCGTTCAAATGCCACAAGACCGAGCTTGCTATGTTCGAATATTCCCAGGAGCTGGAAACGCTCGGGTACTTGCGCATAGATGGCCCGCGGGATTCGAAGCCATACGCCGGCATGAACATAATGATCGCGGATTACGTAAACCAGAACTCTATGCTTGTGATCCTGCCGCCATACGCAGAACTATCGAATCTCAGCTACCTGCTGGGCGCGGTTCCGGAAAACGATGAATGGATTGCCCAGATAGACGCAAGTGACGTTGATCTGAAGGAAAAGATAAGCTATCTTTCGCAGCGCATCAGAGAAATCGACGCAATGCCGGAATCATCATTCATCGGAAAATCCAAGCAGGAAGTGAAAATCGAGCTGATAAAGCAGCAGCTTTCCGCGCAGCGCGACAGGCTGAAGTTCAAGAAGCGCATCGAGAAGATAACCACCGACTACACGATGTACATGCAGTCGCAGAATGCAAGGCTCAAGTTCGAGAACGCGCAGCTCAGGATAGGATTTGCGACCGCCACTGATGTATATACCGCTGCAAGGATAAACGAGTTCTTCGGAAAGCCTCAGCCGCCGCGAGTAAGGGAGGAAACAATTACACTTGAGAAGACATTCGGATCTGATGTGCTGATTCCGGGGCTGAAGAAGTATTCAGGCGAAACAAAGCCAGCTTAATCTCTTCTTTTTTCGTATACACAATTTTTATATTAGTTATGTGTATACATATTAGGATAGGATGCTACAGGGCAATGGTAAGATAGGTCCGAACCCGGAAAACACGGCAGAATACATTGCATACCTGATGGGTTTGCCGCCAGAAGTTCGTCTCCCTCTAGCATGCGGCGAGGAGCGATCCATCCAATACACACAATTTTCAGAGATTTTATCGCGCCTGGTAAAGAACGGGCTTATTTCTCAAGAGACGTCTGAAGAAGGGCTGGCATACTACCTTGACAGGAATTTCAAGATGGGCATAGCCGAGAAGCTTGGAAAGGAGCGCCTGGATCCTGCAGTGCTCTCGGCAGTCGCAAGCGCCAACATAAAGCCGGACAGCCCCCCATCAATAATCGAATATGCTGACAAAACCCCCATTCCGCTGCAGGTAGCTAGGAAATTTGCAGCATCGGAAATTAGGAAGGGCGCAAAGATTCTCATTCCGGAGCCGATAGAACCTGGGCGGGAGCCGCATCATCCATCTGAAATACAGTCTGGAGACGGCAACGAGCCCAAAACCGCAGCCGAGGTATGTGTGCAAGGTGGTTGAGTGGACCAGCGCCCGGGGTTTATTGACATAACGAAGATAAACCTCGACAACGGAACGTGCCTTTCTGCCCTGAACGCCGAAGTAAGCTTCCGCCGGTCGTATTATGTCAGCAAGCCCGAAGACATTTCAAACGGATTCTACGGCGCGCTCCTCACGCCATGGCCGAAGGCCCCACGCGCAGATGCCAATGCGATAATCTCAAAAGTCATTTCTGTCGTTGGCCCGATAGGGTGCGGAAAGACCGAATTGTGCAAAGCCATAGCATTTGAATGTCTGGGCAATTATGGCGAGGCCGACACGGAAATCCTGTTCGGAAGGACATTCCGCAGCATACTGTACCGCGGAAGATTCCCAAAAGGAAAGCACGTTTGGGTGATTATAGTCGACGATGCCGGCGCAGGACAGGATTCAAGAAGCGGCATGGATGGGGAAAAGAAGGAAGAAACCCACATGCTTGCGGAAATAAGGCACCTGCTGCTGGAAAAGGCAGAGGTAAACGAAGGAATTGTCATCGTCATAGAGAACGTGCAGCTCCCATCAATGATAGACAAGCGCTTCGAGCAGAAGAGGTTTGCGGAAATCTACAAGGCGGCGCTCGAAGGCAGAAACAGGCTCGAAATGCAGAATCGCTTCAAGCAGGAAGGCCATTATGATTGGGTGCCATGGATAATTGACAATTCAAGAAAAGCTTCAGGCGAGCCTTCGCCGGAACAGGAAACGGCCAAATCCCGCGCACTCACATTCCCCGGCTCTTTCGGCGACTTTCAGCCGGGATATCTGTCAACAACCATGGTGCCGGAATGGTTTGTAAAGAAAATACAGTTTATTTCGGACAACGAAGGCGAATCGAAGGACGATGTCATTCTTGACGAGCTTATCGCTGATTTCCTCTCTAAATCCATCCAGTATAACTTCTGGTCAAACTCGCAGGTAGGGGACAAGCAGCGGTCTGTCGAGCTATATCTCGAAGACATCCAGAAATATAAGAAAATCTCTGGGCGGAGCATAGGCAGGGAAGAGGAAGGGATAATCCGGACTCCGGGATTCTCAAAGAAGATGTTCACGAAGCTGTCAATCAAGATGCCGGACAAGAAAGCGCAGGAATTCGAGCAGAAGCGCGTCTGGGCCCGCAGCATAATCGAGTTCATGGAAAACGATGTCATGCGCTACACGCCACGAACAAAGGGCGCAAAAGACCGCGTGATGATCCGCGCAATGCTGAAATGGCCTAACGAGCATTATTATCTGGAATCGAACTGGCCAATGATATGGAAGATTGTCTGCGCAGCATGGGACGAGAAATACCCGATCGGGCCGGAAGCAAAGCAAGTTGCGGAATCTGCCAGGGAAACAGCAAAGGAAGCGATGGAATCTGGAAATGTGCTCCGGAGCGTGGGCGGTTTTCCGGGAATTGACTTCCGCGAGGTCATTCGAATTGCAAAGGGAAATGACAACGAATCTGAAAGGAAGTGTGATTATGATGCGCTGGAATTCTCGACGATAGGAAACGCCGGCGACCTGGACGAAAACGGCAACCCGTCTGTATATAGCGTCAGGGAACTGACAAGCAAGAACATATTTGGGGTCCCTCTCAAGAGCGATGCGGCAAAGCAGCGCCTGCACCGCGCAAGGGGGAAGATTTCCACGGTTCTTGGCAGCATTTTCGAGGAATGGATGGCAGGAATGCTGAAAAAAGGCTATGAGCTGCCGTATGCGATAGAGAACATCGAGGAAGTCGTCCACGGTGGCGGAGAGAGCGAGCCGGATATCGTAGTGAGACACAAGGACGGCTCATATTCGGTCCTGTCGCTGAAGGCGAGGGTAACCGAGCGCAGCGAGTCTTTTGCGGAAACAGACTTCATGCCAGAAATAGCGGAAATGGAGAAGCTACGCGCAGAAGGCAGGCAGGCGAAGATGTTCATACTGTATACTAACGTGATCAGAAACACGCTTGCATATCGAGCGATAACGCACAGGTCGCAGCTGAAGGGATGCACACCGTTCAGGCCGGACGAGAGCACGGACGGATTGGAGCTGTCGAAGGCAGCCAAGGCGGTGGCAGAATATAATCAGAAGTGATACAATGGAAGGAGAAACAGCAAATCAAGGCACAGGACAGGCGGCGCCAGTAGCGGCCGCAGAGAACCCGCAGGGTGTAACGGAATGTTTACAAAACGTAACACCGGTGCAGCAGGCCGAACAGCAAAAGCCGGACAAATATAAGCAGGCATGCGGCCTTATGAATGAGCATACAAAGCTTGCATGCGCACACAGCAATCTGGCATATGTGGCAATGTCGCTGATGCTCGCATTCGCGCTCAATCTGGCGCAAGGTTCCAGAATCGCATCGTTCATTGGCGGCAATGTGTTGATTTTTGTTGCAGTGGGACTCGGTTTTGCGTATATGGTCCTAAAGATCCGCAGCAACAGGAAGGATGCGGAAGTAGTGAAAAAGCTGGAGGAGTTACTTAAATCAAATCTAAACTGATTTCTGACACACCCATTCTTTTATAAATTCATCCCATTCTTTTTTAATGATATCATGGCGGAATACGTTCAACTCAAGCACCAAGTAAAAACTCCTCCGAAAAAAACATTTTTTAATAAGGCGCAAAAGGAAGGAAAGGAGATATTCGGAGATGCAGGAAAAAGCACCAAGAGCCTCGCAAAATCCGTGATTTCCGCCCCTCCTGCGCTCCTTGGCAGCGCAGTGATAACCACGACAAACCTGGTAAACATGGCAATCGTGCTTTTCGGCGCTCTGGCGTTTTTCTTCATACCGCTGGCGATACTTCCTGTGGGCGGCTGGGCGATATTTGCCATCTTCAGTTTCATAATCGGTCTAGGGTACTGGATGATTGCAACGTTCCTGACTTCGATGGCAAGCATATTTGTTGTGGGGATTGGCGGCGTAGGTTCGGGAATAGTCGGCGGTCTTGGATCGCTCTTCAAATGGGTGCTTAATCTATTCGGAAATGATGTGGGAACGAAATGGTTCATAGCAACCATCCAGCCAATACTTGATTCTATAATCCCGTCTGCATCTAAGATAAATGTGGTTGCGCCGTCTCTTTACACTCTCGATCAGTTCAAGCTTGCAGGAAACGACATAACCGCATACAAGCAGCCGCTTTTCAATTTCCTCGCCGACAAGCTGGGCCTTTCTGCATGGAAGATCGACACATCATTTTGGGCCGGAATCGGAGACGGGCTGATATCTGGGATAAAATCGCTTCCGGTTGTCGTCCAGCTTCTGATTGGCGTAGGTATAGTAGGACTGGTGCTGTTTGTTCCGATACAGCTGCTGCGCAAGAGCATATCAAAGAAAGACGGCCCAGCAAAGCAGGGATATGCAGAGAGGGCAAAGGCGTTCTTCTCTGGCGCAAAGTCGAAAGCGTCAGGCGCATTCGCAAAGGCCAAAGGCGGAGCTTCGACTGCATACGGCAAGGCGCGCACGATGCTCAACACAGTGGATACCAAGTCGGTGCTGTTCATAATCGGCGGAGCGACTATCGGATTGGCGGCGCTCCTGATATTCTCAAAGGCGTACATCTCGGCGGCAGTAATTGGCGCGCTTGGAATTGCCGGCGCTGTGGCCGTGGTGTATATGTCGAAAAAGCCTAGCGGGGCAAAGGCGGTGATCGCATGAGTGAAACGAATTCAGATGAAAAGCAGAAGGTCTTGATAACGAACATAGCCGTAGGGGCAATACTCGTGTTCTTCAGCATGGTAGCCGTAGTAGGTGGATTCTCGATAATGCAGAATCCCACGGATCCAATTGTGTACACGATACTGCTGCTGCCAATGGCAATAGTAGTGAATACGATAGTCATATGGAGAAACATGCTCCCTGGAAAGCAGATACTGGCAATGGTGAGTGGGTCTGCCGCAATGGTCATGGGGATTGGGATGCTACAGTTCGTGAAGATCGACGTCAACTCTGTGACAATAATGGCATCTGTCATCTTCCTGGTTCCGTCGGCATATCTGTTCAGCGTCGCATTCGGCAAGCCGTTTTGGCCATTCAAGGTCAAAAAAGCGGCTTAATCTCTTCTTTTTTCGTATACACAATTTTTATATTATTTCTGTGTATACATTATTGCGTGGAGAACGGAGACGAAGATATTGCGTTCCTGCTCCAGGCAACTAGCCATCGGCCGCACGATTTGGCCGTATGGGCGCTGAATGATTTTTTGGAAATGCCGCCAAAGATGCACCCCTATCTTATTCTCCCCGAAAAAAAGCGTAAGCAGTATGTTTCCAAACCGCTCCCACGGCACATCGAGGAATATCTGGGCGAATCCTGTCTTGCGCGCATGGATTTTTATGGGAGGGGAATGGACTTGGCAAACGAGATTTTCCACTGGTGGGCGGGCCAGATGGCAAAAAGCATAATGAATGCATCAAATGGGGTGGGAATATCGTGCGCATACGAGCCAGTGCCGATAAAGTCGCCTAGCATATCTGCAAAATACTATCAGATAAAAGCGCAATGGGATGCAAACCAAAGCAGCAAATACAGGCGCAGCATTTGGCGCCACAGGCTTTTTTCCATGGTTGTTGTGCCAAAAGCATACTGTGAAAAGTTGAAACGCACGTATCCGCAGCTCAGCGGAGCCAAAGCGATAGGCATGCTGCTGCATTTCAAATATGAAAATTACAAGCACGACCCATTTTTGTCAGTAGCAGATCTATTCCACAACTCCACTTTCGAAGAGCACGAGAAAAGGAAAGGGATACGAATCACATATCCGGAAGGAAAACATGAAGAGATAACGTGCTGGATTTACTATCTAATGAGAAAAGGCGTGATTAGCGGAATAGAAGAATTGGTTTGCAGAATAATAGACGGGATGGGGGATGGAAATGGTTCAAAACCAGGAAGGACTGTCAGTTGAAGGCCTGTGGGAGAGATGGCAAGGGGATTCGGCCCTGCAGAAACAATACCGTTTCAATTTTCCTCAATTTGTGATGGATTCAGTTCCGGCGTTCGAGCCGAATCGTGAATGTATCATACAAACCGCGGTGCGAGTAGAAATTTTATTCAAGCGGACACGGGAAACCCCTATGCTGCAGACAAATGCCCGGATGGGGAATCAGGCAACTCTCAGGTTAAGCATGGCAAGCATACGCGGCTATTTCTGATACACTTTTTTTATTTCTGACACACCCATTCTTTTATAAATTCATCTCATTCTTGTAGAATGGTGATAAATAAATGGCAAATCAACCAAGCAAGAACAGAGGCCTCTTCAGCGGGCTCTTCGGGGGGGTAATATTTTTGCTCGCCCTCGTTGGACTCGTACTGGGAGCGACATCGAACGGATGGGCGGTACAAAGGAACGCGAATGCAGCGGACGGAAAGGTGGTTGCAACCGAATCGCCTTTTGAAGCAGACGACTGGACCGGAGATTATCACTTCATAAACGCAACTGAAGTGACGGCTGGCCATGACGATATCCTGTCGACATACGACATAGCATTCAACAGCACATCCGGAGAACTTTCGTGCGCAATCGCCGACGCGAAAGTCCTGAGCAACATAAACCACTCTGAATTCGACATTGGCGAATTCTACGCAGAGATGGTTAATGAGGGATACTCCCTGCAGGAGATGTTCGACAACATGGATACGTTCATACAAGTGAACATCACTGAAATAACCGGCTTCGAGGACGATCCAGAAGACAACGAGTTCACAATGGTCGTCAAGATCGGAACATATGTGATTGGAACATTCACGTTCACAGAAGAAGAAGTCGACGATGGCGACGCAGTGGCCCTCTGCTACGTATCCGATGAAACGCTCCGCAAGGCAATGGCAGCTGCAAGCGCAGACTTTGACGAGGACATATGCGGCGAGACATACCTTACCATAGACATCTATGGCGTATATCTCTCGAATGCAGGCGGAGTAGTGTCGTTCCAGGTTCCTGGAGCAAACGATGATACTGTCGCGCAGAAGATAACGAAGATGGATGGAAGCGGAATCTACGCATATGATGCAACTAAGCTCATACCATATAGAGAGACCTATTCAATATTGGGCACTGGATGGTTCGTGCTGTTGATACTGGCATGCGCGATAGCGGTTCCAGGTATGCTCAAGGACCTTGGGCTTGTCCTGACGGGAAAGAAGAAGCTTGACTCGCTCTACAGCAGGGAGGGATAAAATGACCGCACTAGCAGTAGGAAACTTCTTCTCCCAGTGGCTGATAATAATCGGCCTGATAGGAGCAGCAATAGCCATCCTCTACGGCTATAGCCGGGGGGCAAAGAAAGGCGCAAATCCGCTCTTGGCGGTATTATGCATCGCCGGAATAATCACGGCTGCATATTATCTCTTCAGCGTGTTCGTTCCGGGGAATTTCCTCGGCTTCATGCTGAGCGCGAACGGCGGAACGTTCCTGCAGATATGGGGATATCTTATCTGCACCTTCATGGCACTGCTCTATGCATCAATCTGGGTGACGGCAGTCGTATCACGCGGAAAGGCGCTCACCTAATCCGCGGCACTTTTTCTTCATCTTTTTCCTTTTCTGACACACCCATTCTTTTATAAATTCATCTCATTCTTTTTTAATGATGGAAGCTTTCCCGAACATGGTGTCCAAATCCGGTTTTTTCCTCGCCATGCAGCAGCGCGCAGAGGAGCGCCTTAATGAGGCCAAAGAAGCGCGCCTAGCATTCAAAAGGTCATTCTCATATCTGAAATTCTGGGCGAAGGTGGGCGGCTGGATTGCAATGAACATAAGGCCGGTTATAGTGATATTCCTCATTTTCATGCTTGTGTCGACTGTCGTGTGCATGGGCTCGGCTTACGGCCCGATGGCCATAATGGATGTAGGCGCAACCGGCTGCCTGCTGTACAATTCGGGCGCAATCGTGCTAGAGACCGCAATAAACATCCCTCTGCAGATCGCACGGGTAATTGCAATGGGAACAATGAACATCACAAACGCATTCGTGGATGGTGTTCTTGGGCCAATTGTTGAAACCATAAATAAGATTCCTGGAGCTAGCTTGACCGTTCCACTTCCTTTTGAGTATTATGTACAGCCAAATGCTCCGGTTTCATTGTCGTTCCTAGAGCCAGACTATCCGGCAGTGCGCGCTGCTGCCGAACAGGGGCGATACTTGAAGGCATTTAAGGAAGCATTTCACTTCTTTACCATATCTGCAACCGGCGCACATGTGAGAACCAATTCTCTAATCTCGGAAATTGGTATTGGCCTTGATGTGAAATTCCTCGGAGGGTCAGGAAGCTATATGAAAGAATTTGAAAACATCACAAAATTACCCGTTGAAGAAGAAAATGGAATGAAAAAGGCAGGAAATATTTACGATACTGTATTAAAGGCAAGCGAACTGTCGAACGAATATGGAAACTGGATGAAAAAGATGGCAGGTGAGCAGTTTGTTGTTTGGTTTACTGCATCAAATCCACATCCCAAAGCAGATGAAAAGATAACGTTCTATGACAACACATACATAGCCAGAAGGCCGCTTAAGACCGAATATTTCTGGGACTTTGGCGACGATTCAACGTCAACAGAGAAGAACCCCACACACACATATAATGCACCAGACACATACGAAGTTATGCATGTTGTAAAGATAACTGTAATTTATCACCCATATACGAATATTAGCATATTGGGGTGGCGTTTACCTATACAACCTCTGGCATTTATTAGGCAAGCTACAGAGTTCGAAACGACAATGACTGCAGTAATAGAGGTGACAACTTGAAGCCGCTCCAACTCCTCTTCCACCCACTAACCTGGATAGTTGCCGCCGTTCTATTGCCAATCGCATACCTGGCGCGCATCCCGCTTCTCGCGCTCCCCGCAGCTCTAATCATAATCGCATATCTCTCCATCCGCTTCTATTCATGGAATGCCAAGAGCACCCAGAAAAGCGCCAAATCCCGCATAAAAGACCGAACGCCAGCATGGAAGCGCTCCCGCCCAGCAGTCACTATAAACATGGCGGAGGGAAAGAAATGAAGAAAGGCAAGCCGACTATAGCCATAATTGCGATATATTTCCTGCTGGTTGTCCTGCCTGTGGTTCCATGGATATGTGAATCAGGATTCAATCTTTCAGGCGGCGGCCTAGAGCTCGCCACAAGGCTGTCGGTAGGAATCATCGCAATGCTATTGTCATGGGCCTTGGCAAAGGTCTGGTTCGGCTTCAGGAAATCCGCAATATACCTCACGCTGCCGCGAATCGCAATCTCAATGGCGCTAATCGCTCTAATGGTCGCAACCTGGATGGGAATAAGCCCGCTGACCGGATGGTTCGTGTCCGGGATACAGTCGGTGTATACATTCACAGGCACCCTATCGGGCTTGGAAGCGCGCCTCGCGGTGTCGTTCATCATAGGCGCTTCTTTCTGGCTGATCCGCAGGATTGCGACAAAGGAGATAGAGGTAAAGCAGAACATCAGGGTCGTGGAGGCATAACATGTCAAAGGAACAAAATCTGAAGGAAAGGGGGCAATGAAATGGAGAAGGACTCGTATGTGGCGATAATCGCAGTCCTGGCTATCTTGCTGGCGCTGACGCTAGCCGGATATCTGTCGTGGGACTGGATAGTGGAAAAGCTGGCATCGGTTGGAATAAACATCTAAAACACATGGCAGCGCAGGCGCTCGATGTCGACGCGCTCCCAGAGGTCATGCCTCGGCGCTGCGTCCATGGTATATCCCTAGGGCCTTACCAGCCCCGCCGCCGGCTGGCACCTCATCCGGCGGTGAAACCATAGCACACTGTACAACTGAAAGGAATGTGATATAATTGGCAACTCCAAGAACACAGAATGCGGAAATCGTCGTTAAGAAACAATACATCCTTACGCAGAAGCAAATCAAGAAGATTCTGAACACCGAAGGCGACATCATAACAATGGGATTATGGAAAGGGCTGTCGCCAAACGACGAAGCGCAAGGAAAGAGCATGGATTTGCAGGAATTTATCATCGATGTTGTAGAAAAACGGAAAATCAAGTATCCATGATGTGATTTTATGACAAAGAGCATACCTGATGAAATGGCCGATATGTTTCCTCTCGGTTTTTCTGAAAAATCAAAGCCCAACTACATCGGAGGGCACCGCCGGCGCATCCACTGCGCTGCAAAGAAATGGGCAGGCGGGCGCGCCTGCGATTGCGGCCAGTATGGCAAAAAGAATCTGAAAGCGCCGTATTACGTCAAGCTTGCAGCTCTAGACGGCCAGGAATGGGCCCTGCGCTACGAAGCGCGCTGTAAAAAGTGGAGAATCCACGAAGAGATAAGGAACCTGCAAAAATTCAGTACTTAGTCCACCCGATTGCCCTTTTCAGTCCCATCATCCCGCGGTTGAGCGCCTTCAGCATCCCATTTATGCGCTTCCTTCCCTCTTCGCGCTCCGGGCACTTGTCAGAAATCAGGTAATTCGTATCGCAGACGCGGGTTTTCTTGTTCATCACGATCTTCCGCCCCAGCTCGTTTGCATCGGCGAGTGAGTCCCGAATCGCAGAAAAATAAGCGGCCATGGCCCGGTCGTGCCCGTCTTCCTCCACTATGGACGTCAAGTAGGTGACAATTCTAGCAACTTTCCTGTTCGTGTCAGTCCATAGCGCCATAATTTTCAACTATCAATTTGTGTATACCAATATAATATATATATTTTATCTATATTGACAATCGAAAACTCAACTAGAAAAACAGTTTAACTTTTATTCATATGATATTCGAATATAATCCACATCAAATACGCATGAAATTTAGATGCCTTTGGCCTAAAAAAAATCCAAACTGCCAGTTGTCCATCTCCATCCCCTTCCTCTCATCAATCATCTCATCGCCCCTCTCCCATCCCCCATTCCGCAGCCCCCCTTCCGGCAGCCCCGGGCCATCCATCGCGTGCGCTCCAATGATCCGTTCGGGTGCGCGAAGGAAAAAAAATTGGGGGAGGAGGCAGGGGCGGGAAACCGACCGGCACGGCAGGCGCGACCGTCCGGGCAGCGCACCCAATCAGACAGCGCGCATCCGTCTATGGCATGACTAGACGAGAAAAAGGAGAGTTCCGACCCACGACCATCCCGGAAAAGCAATAAATCCGCGTCCACCGTGCCCTTTATCGGTGTCCGCGCCGCTTCGCTGATTTAATTCTTTTCCGGCCTATGACCTGCAAAAGAGGCAAAAGTGCAAAACCCGATGGAAAAAACGGCGCAATCGCCTAAAATCGACGATTGCGCGCTCCGGTAGTCTAGTCCGGTCAAGACGGCGGACTTAAGATTCACTTGGCTGGGAGGCCATCAAGGGTTCGAATCCCTTCCGGGGCGTTATTTTTTTTATTTAAGGGAGAACGACGACGTTTTGCCGCGCCGGACATCTCCCTTAACAACCCACTGTCCGGCGCGGGGGCATGTGCAAACTAATTTTGTAACTGCTTTTTGTCAATTTTTGATAAATTGGCTATTATCTTATTCCAGGTTTTAGTAAGTGATTCAATCCCATCAACCGAAACATCCACCAATTTGAAGTCGTTTGGAAAAAGAACAATTCGCACATTTGATATTGCTTCATTCAGAGTTTTTGTTAACAATTCAACAGTAGATACGACATCCATTTTCATCTCTAAATTATCACTCATCAAAACAAGCATCAATACCACGCTTAAAAAGCTGGCGCGAAAGTGTTATATTCGAATAAAATATAGATGTTATTCGAATGGAAGGAAGCCCGATAACAATATCGACAATTCCAAAGGTATTCAACGTAGTGGCTGAAGATGCCGTGGAGGGCACGGTTACTAAACAGGGAACCGGCGCGCACAAGATTTTGCCGAAAGAATGGCTTGGCCGCAAGGTTCTCGTAGTGTTGATAAAGGAGGGCTAGGTAAGCTTACTCCACCCTAAAGGGAAGGGCTTTCCATCGGAGATTGATTAAGATGCACAGCACCAATACCAACCCCATCATCTGGACGCAAGAGACCGCTTACAGGGACTCGGGTTCTGGAAATCTGGATAAAACCAGGATTGCTAAGGTCTTGGATTTTGTTCCGCTCCAGAACCGATTTGATGCCAACGGCGAGACCGGAAATCCGGTCAGTTCGGCAAATGCGCATGCGGCTGCAACAACTATCCTACTTGCAATTCGGGAGCATGAGTTTATGGCAGAGAAAGAAGAAAAATCAAAGGAGCGGGTAGTCGTCCCGCTGAAAATCAATGGAAAAGAGCAGGAAACCGCGCAGAAGGAAGAACCGAAAACCGAAGAAAAAACCGATGAAAACCGGCCGCTTTCCGAGCGCGTCCGTGCAACCCTGCGCGGGAATCCGGGGTTTGAGCTGCTGTTCGTCGTGTTTGCGTTCATCCCAAAGGCAGCAGCAATAATCGCAGTGATCATTGGTGCCACCGTGCTGTCTTTCAAATACTGGTATGTTGCGCTAGTTGCAATCGTTATCGCCCTGCTAATTTCGCTTGGCAAAATCAAGAAAGAGTCGGCAAATTCCGCGCTAGAAAAAGCAAAGTCGGCGGCAAAGAAAGCGCCCGAAGCCATATGGAATGCGTTTGTCTGGCCGTATGGAGGCGCTTAAATGGCGGCTGAGCCGATAATCAAGGCAAGCGACATAACGCCGGAGATGATTGGCGAATTCCAGGCGACGGTCAAGGACATAGCCGTAAAGGACAATGCGCTTGGCCAGGAGATATTTACAATGCGCATAATCGCAAAGCCGCCGCACGTTTTTGTATACTGCGATGGCATGGACGAGCCGCCGCCGCAGGTAATTGAGAAGGTGCTGCGCATCTATGGATACGACCCGAAGCGCGATAGCATAAAAATAAGCGTAGTAAACTAACTCCTTTTTCCTTTTCTGACACACCCATTCTTTTATAAATTCATCTCATTCTTGTAGAATGATATCATGCCCGGAAAATACTCTAGAGAATGGACAGCGATGACTGTTTCTGATGCGGCGACGGTGCGCCTGAATCCAAAAACGAAATGGGCGCTGACCGGCATTGCATTTGTGGCGCTCGTGCTTCTGCTGGTTTTCACAGAATCAAGCATAGGCGCTTTTGCGATGTTCATTTGGATAATTTATATCACATGGAATTCCAACAACAAGATAACCACACGCGAGAAGCAGATCACGATTGTGCTTTTTGCAATTTTTGCGCTATTCTCTTTGCTGCCGATAGTCGGGGCGATTATACCGAATTATTACGCATGGTTCGCAGTTTTGTGCATATCCCTGATGATATTGACAATTGCGCGCCCGTCTATGCTTTACAAGCGGAACATGGGCATCGATAAAATAAAGGTGTGGAAGCAAAGGCACTCTGCAGGAACATCAAGGAACGCAAAGCCACACAGGGCAAACTCAATAATGGCATTCATGGCCATAGTCGTTGTTTTGGGCATGATTTCGGGCCCGCTGGCCCCATTGGCGGATGCTGCCGCAGAACTCACGGAAACGGGAAAGCAAAACATGGCATTTGGATTCTGGAATGAATTTGGAATGCTTGTACTAAAAGACTTGGTGCCGTATGTGGATAATGGGGGCTTATCTGTGGCAGGAATATTACAAAAAACCTTGGCGACAGAAGATCAGTATCATAGGATGAGCATAACATACCTAATCAATGGCAGAGGTCCGAAGATTTCTGTTAAATCTGCCTCGGTAATGTTCAGCGGAGACCCCCCAAAAGGCAACTTCATCGGTCAAGGGCACTCATGGAACACAACAATAACAATGCAGTTTCAGGACTATATCCACAGCGAAACCTTAAACGATATGCCGGGCATATCGCCTTATACTATAAACTGGGAACTATGCGGCACGGGTGGTAGGGACTACTATTCGTGGCTTCCGCCAGAGGAACTTGCAAAAATAGAAGAAATGACTCTGTATGCAATTGTTACAAAGGCCGGGGCATACACACCCTCAAGCATTGTCAATTATCTCTTTCATAGCAACACCATATATTCGAATGATGATATGGTGTATGCAATTTCACAACCTACAATACCTCGCTTTCCGAACACAGACGATGGCAAAATATTGGAGTTGACCGCAAAATCACCAAGAACATCAATGTATGAACTCAAAGGCACCACATGTCCTAAGTTAGATGTTTTATATATATTCAGCGCAGATGTAGCATATTGGGGGGAATACACCGACTCAAACGGGGTGGTGCGCGATTTGACGAAACCAGCCGCATACCAATTCACACCATTTGTTTGGACAATAACAGTAGACAATCCATGGTATAATGGCAGAGAAGCACCAGGAACCTGGCAGGAGTATCCATCGTGGATAACTCGCACAGTAGCGGACTCGGTCAGCGGTGCGTTCCACAAAGTCGAAGTTGGGATGAGTAACGCAGCATCGATAGGCGACGCATATTATCCGGGCTTCGGCCTCTCCGCATTCAATGGCTACTGGCTTTGGGTGCTATTGGCGCTGATTCCGATATCCCTCTTTGCATCCTGGTACATGGGCGCCTTCAATGGATTGAGAAAGCGCAAGGGCTTCGGATGGATACCAGAACGCCTCAACAAGACGCAGAAGGAAATGAAGAAGATGGGCGCGCCTTTCAATTCGGAGCAGTTCGCAGACTTTGCCGGATCTAACTCGGGCGGAGTGGTCATAAACTACGCTGGCAAGGGGCGAAAATATTGAAGCTTGATTTGAAGAAAATGGGCGCAAGGCAGAAGCGTCGCTTCTACTCCAAGCTCGTAATCGCATGCTACGTCGGGTTCGTCGCAGTCATGGTTCTCTACGGCTATCTAGCAAATCCATCTATATCGAATTCCCGCGTTACCGTTGACAGCGAATTCAAGCAGGTTTACGACCAGGGTGATGAGATCACGATTGCGGGGCGCATTCTAGGCGGGGCGGCAGTCCAAGCGATAGTTTTCGACCCAAACACCAACATAGGCGTTGATGCCAAGGTCTCCGCTGGAGCGTATGGCGTATCGATTCCAGCAAACTCGCTCGGGCATCCTGGATGGCACCGTATCGGAGTTGTTGCCAAAGTAGAGCAGAACGGGCGCACAGGCTGGACGGAGCCGTCATATGTGGACATAAATACCGAGAACACGAATGAGCCATCGGCGCTTACTGCTTTCAGGAATATATTCAAGCCGGTTACGGCCCCGATAGCTAACTTTATAGGCGTATTTGTAGAGGGCGGCACCGACCCTGCAGACCTGAACGGCGATAACTATGCCGACGTCCTCGAAATGACGCCGGTGCAGCCGGCGCATCAGGCGGTTTCTAATTTTCCGCTTGTATTTGTATCTATCATCATGGTAATTGCTGTGGTGGTGGTTTATGCCTTCAGCGTAGAGCCTACTGGATGGTTGAGGGGCGTATTCGCGCAGAGCCGCAGGGACCGGATTAGGATCGCGGAGATAAAGAAGGAACGTGACATAGCGCTCAAAAGCATAGATGCGAGAAGGCAGCGCGAGGAGCAGAACCTCGCCGAAAGGCTGAGCCGCGCTCAGACCAATGCCGAAGTTCAGAAGATAAGAGAGATTGCGAGGGCCGGCGCACAAGCGCGCCGCGCTGAATCTGCTGACGTGCAGAAGTCATACCAGGCGCAGATAGAGCAGGCGAAGGCAGCGGCGGCGATGGCGCGTTCGAGGGAAGCACCGCGCACGACACAAGTTTTCATCGGGCAAAAATAACTGTCACTACAGAAAATCATTATATATTAATAAAGGCTATCCAAATATGCAAAGCAAAACTGCACGAAATCGTGTTGCCTGCTTGATTCTCACAGCAATGCTGCTTTCCGGATGTTTCACAATATCCGAAACGGCTTCTGCCTCCGCGCTTTCAAATATATATGGCATTCTCCAGACGGTGACATCGCCATCCAACATCCTAAACGCAAACATCAGGTTCATGGCGCAAACTGGCGAATATCGCTTGATCTCATCACTCATTGACCTGCTCAATACTTCATCTCTCATATCTTTCTCAATAAATGACCGCAGCATCGAACCCGTACGCATTCGTTTTGTTAAGTCATTCATAGATTCGAAATTCGCGCTTCCTGCCTTTTACATTGACAACAAGGAGCAGGCAATAATAATCGGCTCAGACTACTATGAGATTCGTTTCACTCCAGTAATCGACACGTGGAGCGTAAAGGTCAACGAGTCCGCCGTCCCGTTCGATATCTCGAAGATTCTCGCAGGCACCAGGACATTCGGCAAAGGTTCGGCATCGAGCATCCTTTTGAGCCGCGCAGAGGGTATGTGGATTCGCCTGTCGCAGCACGATGGCAACGGCGGAATATTTACATTCATGCCAGCCACAGGCCGCTCTAACTACGGCTGTCCAGTATCATTCAGCAAGTCGTGGCTTTCAGCTACATTCGGCATCACGCATCCGTTCTTTGAGTGGGGCGACAGCAAGCCGCGGATGCTTCTTAAATACACGGAAAATGCGACGCATTACACAATCACGCCGGAGCATTTTTCAGTGATTGGAGTACATGAGGCGGCGACTGGCATAATCACGAACGGCGGGCGAATTCTCTGCAAAGAACCCGTGGATGATTTGTTTTCGACGCCGGCGATGGTGACGGCATCAAGCGAAATGGGGAATATTACAAAAGGTCTGTCTACGACTGAGGGCTACCCTGCCCCAACTCTCTTCGACATGAACGGCATATTATATGCAATAGTTGCTGGTGCTGGTGGTAGTTACTCGGGTTGGTTGTATACGAATTCTGGATGGATTTCAAACACAGCTATAGTTTCTGGCATTTCTACACCAGCCGAACACAGCGGTATAACAGTATTTTGTAAAGGCGGCATATGGTATTGCATTGTAACAGTAGGCAATAGTGGGACCGCATTTTATGGATTCAAATGGATGGGATCCACATGGGCTTCAAACGCATCCATCGTTTCTGGTCTAATATCTTCACAATCACATACAAAACCATCAGTATTCCAAATGGATGGAATATATTATCTCATACTCGGCAGTGCCGAAGGAATATATTCTGGATTCGAATGGATGGGATCCACATGGGCTTCAAATGCATCCATCGTTTCTGGTCTAATAGCAGGGTCGGGATGGAACTACCCATCGGTTTTCTATAAAGATTCTAATTGGTATGCCATAATTGGAAAGTATAATGCGATAAGTGGATTCAAATGGATGGGATCCACATGGGCTTCAAATGCATCCATCGTTTCTGGTATATCTATAAGCGGCAGCCCACAATATCCATCTGTATTCTACATATATGGCACATATTGCATCATTATCGGTTCATGGCAAAAATTCTATGGCTATGTATGGGAGGGCTCCGCATGGACGAAAAATTGGTTAATTAAAACAAACGCAAAAGATGATTCAACATCAACAGGGTGGAGTCCCCTTCCTTCTAACGAGCCATCGGCGTGGATAAAATTCGATGCAGGCTCAGTCAAGAATATTTCATCATGCCGCATCTACTGGGGTTCAGAGGTTGCATTCCACCCAGCCAGATATCACATCCAAGTCTCTTCAGACAACAGCACATTCTACACAGTAGTCACCGAAACCTCCGCCCCGCCCGCTTCAGCCTGGAAGAAATATGGCTGGCTGAATTACACCAATGTCCGTTACATCAAACTTATAATTGATCAGCACGGCAGTTCCGGCACGAGAGTTTTTGAGTGTGATTACTATCAATGTTCGGCATTTATACCATCAAGGACATCGGGGTTAATTTC
This sequence comes from Thermoplasmatota archaeon, assembly GCA_028716125.1. Lineage (GTDB taxonomy): Archaea > Thermoplasmatota > JAQUQK01 > JAQUQK01 > JAQUQK01 > JAQUQK01. The sequence goes on from JAQUQK010000002.1 coordinate 31,718, forward strand.
CGAAATCGATTCCTGTTCATTCTCAACCTCTTACGCATATTTCGCATCAACCACAATCAAAATCCCCATATCAACAAAAGTTACTGGAATCGTCAGCGTCAAAAATAATGCTGGCAATATATATGCCACCAACGTCACCGCAATCAACCTTCTCATTAACAACACATATTATTACGATGCAGTAAATCAGTTCGTCTACATCGGAACCAATAATGTCTCGCAGAACAAAATAATCAACTGGACCGTCTCCGCTTTATATGGCAGTTCATTCAATATTACAATAGCACCAAAGCTTGTTGATGTTGGGTTCCCACTTCACTGCCAAGGCACAATTGGCGACGCAGACGGCAAGATGATTTCAGGAATGATGGCATACACTGATATATATAGTGGAACCGAAAAAATAGCATCGGGCCCAATATGGAACTGCACGGGAGGAAACTACCTATCGCTAATAGATACTACTTCTATAGCACCAGGGCCATATTCCATCAAAATATCATTTACAGATTCTGGAACGGGCACGACATTTTCCACAACTAAACCGATTTACATTGGAAAGAGAGATGTGACATGGGATCCAGACGATCCGCAATATTCTTCCGCGTGGCTATACTACACTTTCTTCGATTCAAATTCAGGCACCCAGCTCCGCGACGACATATACAAAGTTTATATCTCGTCAGATGCCACAATCGAAGCAGCCGATCGCGTCAAGGGCGGCAAGTTCCCGACATACATCAACCAAGAACTATTTCTTCAGATCCGCGACTACTGGGACAACACAATATATCCTGCAGGCGGCGGCACATATCAGTTCCGCATTTCAAACGGGGAAACATATCTTGACATTCCAATCGCGTTGCGTTCGTTCAAGGTCAAGAACACAAATTCCAGTACCGTATACTTCACGATGACGCAAAACAGCATCCGCCACAGCGAATGGATTCTGCCACAGGAAATCACGAGCTGGTATATCGGGGATGGCACGTATGCAATCACAAAGCAATATTACAACAGCAAGACAGGGGCATATCAGCAGACACTTAACGACAATGTCGCGGTCAGCAATGATTTGTTCTACTGGATCCGCGGCTACGACCTCGAAGACATCATAATTAACATCGATGCCAGCAACGCTTCACTAGCAAATCTAATATTGAATGTCGATATAAATGTAGATGCGACCAATGCGACAATAGGAGCACTGATTACTAACATCCAAAACAAAATCGAGGTGGTTAATTCAACCGTTGGCGAAATCTATTCGAACATGATTGTAAATTTCGACATCGTGAACTCCAGCATAGACTGGCTTAACAACACCCTGCTTCTGAAGTTCGACATAACAAATTCAAACATAGATTCCCTTGAAAACTCAGTCCTCGTGGCCATCGACCTTTCAGAAACGAATCTTACCACATTGTCAAACACGATCATAAATGCCTTGTCGGTCGTGGACTCCGTAGTGGACACGATAAATTCTTACCAGGTCACCCACTTTGCAATCACCGATGCAAAGATAAATTCCCTTAACAACACCCTGCTTCTGAAGTTCGACATAACAAATTCAAACATAGATTCCCTTGAAAACTCAGTCCTCGTGGCCATCGACCTTTCAGAAACGAATCTTACCACATTGTCAAACACGATCATAA
>JAQUQK010000002.1:33475-45696 GCA_028716125.1 Thermoplasmatota archaeon
CTTAACAACACCCTGCTTCTGAAGTTCGACATAACAAATTCAAACATAGATTCCCTTGAAAACTCAGTCCTCGTGGCCATCGACCTTTCAGAAACGAATCTTACCACATTGTCAAACACGATCATAAATGCCTTGTCGGTCGTGGATTCCGTAGTCGACACGATAAACTCTTACCAGGTCACCCACTTTGCAATCACGGATGCAAAGATAAACGGGCTCAACAACACCATGCTCCTGAAGTTCGACATCGTGAATTCTAACATAGATTCCATTGAGAACTCCATCCTTATGCAAATCGACCTCAGTGAAACGAATATCACGACCCTTTCAAACACGATCATAAATGCGGTCTCTGTCGTGGATTCCGTAGTCGACACGATAAACTCTTACCAGGTCACCCACTTTGCAATCACGGATGCAAAGATAAACGGGCTCAACAACACCATGCTCCTGAAGTTCGACATCGTGAATTCTAACATAGATTCCATTGAGAACTCCATCCTTATGCAAATCGACCTCAGTGAAACGAATATCACGACCCTTTCAAACACGATCATAAATGCGGTCTCTGTCGTGGATTCCGTAGTCGACACGATAAACTCTTACCAGGTCACCCACTTTGCAATCACGGATGCAAAGATAAACGGGCTCAACAACACCATGCTCCTGAAGTTCGACATCGTGAACTCGACGCTCGGAGAATTGGGAATGGCGATGCTTTATCAGATTGATTTGACCGAATCAAATCTTACAAATCTGACCAATGTTGTGCTTACCAATATCAACATAATGGATTCACACATAAATGCCAGCACAAATATACTTCTGGACGAAATATCAACAACGAATTCAAGTATAGGGGTGCAAATCACAGGAATAAACACTCAGATAACTGCATTCCATAACAACATGAACGTTTCATTCGTTTTTGCAAGAACCGACATAAACTATACGAGAAACACGATTTTGGAGAACATCACCGAAATGAATCTCACATTATATGCAAAGATGATCGGCATTCTCGACAATGTGAGCTATGCGGGGGAAAGCGTATTCAACAAGACAGTTGAATGCATAGAAAACGTAATGGAGAGGACAGATGCCCTGTCAAATAAAAGCGACGAAATCATGGGAAGAACCCTGGACATCTTGGAAGCCGTAGACAACCGCAGCGACCAGATTTTCAACAAGACTCTCGACATCCTCACAAACATAGACACGCAGAGCGACAGGATATTCAACAAAACCCTGGACATCTTGGAAGCCGTAGACAACCGCAGCGACCAGATTTTCAACAAGACTCTCGACATCCTCACAAACATAGACACGCAGAGCGACAGGATATTCAACAAAACCCTGGACATCTTGGAAGCCGTAGACAACCGCAGCGACCAGATTTTCAACAAGACTCTCGACATCCTCACAAACATCACAACCCAGACAAGCCGCATATTTGATATGAACGAAAGCATATGGAATGGGCTATTGGCGCTAGAGGATGCGTTGCAGCACGTAGATCTGGCAGTTAACTCTAGCATATGGACCCGGCTGGACGCGGTTCTAGCTCGTTTCGATTCGCCAATGTTTTGGCGCATACCAAATGTAAATTACACCGTCGAGGACATGACCCCGCCAATAACATCAATCACTGCATATTTTGAGCTTGACGGCCGCCTGATTGTCGACTGGATATCGAGCGACGACAGTCACTATGTCGATTACGTTGACGTCTACTGGAAGAAAGGCGGCGGAATATGGCGCGAATTGAAATTCGACTCGCCTGCGAGCGGGAAAATGGAATTCACGAATGAAAGCGATGACGGGGAAACGTATTACTTCAAGGCAATAGGTACCGACATATCTGGAAACGTCGAATCTGAAGAGGAAACAAACATCTGCAGCATAGAATATTCGCCAATAACATATACTGCAGAATCCGGCAGCGTATCTTCAAACGCAGGGAAAATTGTATTTTGGGCTGCGTTGGTTGGCGGATTGGCAGCTAGCGCGATCCTTCTGATAATAAATCGGAAACCGCGGCAGATTGGGACATCTGGGAGGGCGAATCCATGAAATCTATGGAAAACAAAAAAGAAGGAGGATTATATGCATAAGAAGACGATAGCAACGTGCCTCGCCGTAGGCTTTTTGCTGGCCGGAATGTGCTTGTTCGTAGTGGCGGAAACGCCGACTGCTTCGGCGTTCTCGGCGACGAAATACAAAGGCGTATCTGAAATCAAAATCGGAGCCGCCGCGGGCTCGGGAACAAGAACGGTTGCCGTATCGACGACCTCGGGTTATTCTACAAATCCGCCGACGGATAGGACGACATGGGAACCCGACGCAGGCGGAAGCGTCACATTGTACTATGCCACAGCGACCGGCGGCCTTTCTCCGCCAAGTGCCCCTACCGCAGTTTACGTCTATCTCGAATACGATAGTGGGACAACAATAATAAGAAAGCTCCAGGATGGCACAGCCCCGACCGCAACCGTTGGAACTTTCTACGCAACATCAGACGGAACGGCAACAGGTTCACCACGCTGCGGCATAGCCAGGATATATTTCAGGGCAGTAGGTTCGGGCTATGATGTCAATTCCGATGACGGCGGAAGCCCGCCGCCCCTGGGCTCATCAACGCCATACACAGGATATCTGCGGTGCAGGATGAAGGTCAACAGCATAGATAAGAACGCATACCCTGCCGGTTCAATGTATGCTTACGGAACTGCCGGCGACGAGACGATGGCATTCGCTTCAAACACCACGCTTCCGTTCTCCGACACAAATGTGGAAACAATCAGGATAAATACGAAATACCCTGCATCAAACCACACTCTTGTTGAGAATGGGGCAACCAAGGAGATGACTGCGGTAACGGGGCTCGCAAACCAATCATTCGTCTGCGACAATACATACTGGAAGACGCAGACCACATACGACGCCGAAGTGGAGATATTGGGCAACTCGGCGCTCACCGGCGCCAAATGGACATCGATGGCATCAACACAGGGAACCGGGATAACCCGCCGCTCCGACACGAACTCGCACTACGCAAACCGCTTCGTCGCGAACTCGAGCCTGACAATCGGTTCCGCAACGCCAAGCAAGCCGATATACAACCGCGGCTACGAAACATCGGCAACGTTCAAGGTGCTGAATGCCCGAAGCGAGGAGCTGACGCGGGCGATGACATGGAACCTGATTGCGGACGGCGGAACGATATCGTCGAAGAGCGGAAGCGGTTCGCCTTATTCATTCACTTACACTCTGCAGAGCACCGACCCCGCGACAAACGACCTCGTTGGAAAACAATACAGCATTACGACCACGACGGCGGGAGCCCATCAGGCAACAGGCAACGTGTTCAAAGTATCAAGCAACATCAGAACAGGATCCTCACAGAAAGGGACGAACGGAAACATCAATGTCAACTCCCCCGTGGTTTTGAAAGGCGATCCGCTTTTCTTCAATACTTTCCTGACGGACGCAAACGGCGATGAATACGCAGGGTGGACCTGCGGATGGGGTGTATATTCGGACTCAAACGTTCTTGAAAGTTCGGGTTCGCTTGTATCCGATGCGACGACAGGACGGATAATCGGATCTTACACTATAGGCGATAACGCCAAATCTGCCTTTGACCTAGTTGGGTCGCCAAAATATTTCAAAATCACTCCCGCCTGCGGAAACACCATATTTAACTCAAACAATGCGCATGGCGTTTCGAGCAAAGTCCAGATAGGCAAAACCATTTTCGGCACCGATGGAGGCGTTAACGCGGATTTCCCGAAATACAATCCTGGAAGGACGGCAACACTTGGCTTTTACGCAACCCGCCCGAACGGAACCGCATACGAAAACAAGCAGATTACGGCGCACGTAAAATCGAATGTGAACGGCACCGAATACATCTTTACTGGGACCACAAACGCAAGCGGCTGGCTTCATTTCTCGTATTTCATAAACGCGACAGACAAGTCGGTATGCGATTTGACCGGCAGCGGAAAAACTCTATGGATAGTTCCGTCGAATTCCAATACGCCATTCGCGAGTTCCGTGTCGCATTATGTATCGTCGCTGGTCCGCGCAGGTTCAACGCGGAAAGGCACAGACAACAATTACAATGTGAACCATGCAGTATTCAACCCGGGCGACGAGACCGTAGTGTCAGATCTGTATGCCACCGACGTAATGGGAAATGAGCTTAATGGATGGAGCTTTACTATCCGCGTCAAATCCGACGTCAACGGCACCGAATACACCGAGGCGGTCGTGTCTGATCCAATAACGGGGCGGCTGGCTTTTAGCTATCTTCCAGGGAGCATGGATAAAACTACCGACGACCTAGTAGGCAGCTCAAAGAACTTGTGGCTGCAGCCCGCCTGCGGCAATACACCGTTCGCAACAAATATCGGCCACTATCTTTCAAGCAAAATAAGAATGGGCTCGACAAACATGAATATCGACAACAACTACATACCAGACATAACTCCAGCGAACAGATTTGAAAAAGTCAACTTCTATGCATATCTGTTCAACGCAGGCGGCCGCCCATATGCAAACCACGCAGTCCCGACCGAAATATTAGACACATCAAACAACGTAGAGGACAGTCAGGTAATAACGACAGATGCCAACGGCCGCATGGAATGGAATTATACCGTCTCGTCTTCAGACACGGCCTTGCACACGACCGCTGGCGCTCAAAAGTACATTCGCGCCAGTCCCCCGGATGGCAACACGGAATTCTCATCGGGCTCGAACCACGCAGTATCTTCGCTCTATTACCTGACGCTCAATCCGCAGGATCTGCCGGGTGCAGGAAACAACCCTGCTTTCACATACCTGCTCGGCCTTGACATATTCTACTACTACGCAAAGGTCGAAGGCGTCAGGGGCCAGCCGATAGACACCAGCGGAAACGCGATAACTACTGAACTGCACGACGCATACGAAGTACTGAAGGACACCCGGGAATTTGACTCGGACGAAACCGGCTGGGGATACGGCGGAACGCTTACGCCGTTCGTCAGCCCCGGCTACCTCAACCTTTCGGGTAATGTCAGCTACGGAGGCAACTGGGACGAGGAATATCTTGACAAGATGCTGTTCATGGAAAGCAAGTACCCTGTGCCAGACCCGCTGACAATGACGGTAGTCCCGGAAACGGTAATCGGCGGAGTCACCACCCAGGTCGGTATATTGATTAAGAGCACGTATTTCAACGGCTCTGGCATCCTGAATAACATAAACAATCTCTGGCTGTCAATCTTCAATCCATCAGGAACCGCCGTCGTCACGGACGCGCACCCGCAGACCGAACTCGGAAAAGGCATCTATAGGTACATCTACACAGTTGGCGCAGAGCCAGCAGCGGGCGGATGGTACATAATCGCCAATGCATCAGGAACGGGCATACACAGCGCCACCGGCGGCTTCTCTGTAATCTACATCGAAGGCGGTGGCGGCGGAAGCGGAGCGCCCCCGATATCAGTGAAAGTGGCGCCGGACATCGCAAATCCGAACGAGAACATCTTCATAATGATAACGGAATGCCTGACGACGGACGGCACGATGCGCACCGGGAATGCCAATAACACATACATCACGATAATCGACGCGGAAAATGTGACGAAAGCGACGAACGTCCATCCGTTTGAGATCGGGCAAGGCGCATACGGCTACATCTACGACCTCGGCGCATCGCCCGTGACCGGCAACTGGAAAATCCTCGTCAACATGACGGGCTCAGTCGCACCGTACAGCGCATCGGACACCTTCTTCGTCGAGAACGGAATGACTGGTGGCGGCGGAATATACGAAGAGGAGATATGGGCGGCTATAAACCAGACAATCGCAATGATAACGGCGCACGAGAACAACGAGAGCGGACGCTGGGACGACTGGAACGAGACATTCTCATCATACTGGGCCGGGGACAACGACACGTGGGTGGCATGGAACGACCGCTTCGGGACATACTGGCTTCAGAGAAACACAACCGATGATGATTTGGGCGTCATGCTGGACACAATGAACAGCACGATACTTTCAACAATAGTCGACTCGGAAACGGGCATAAAGACCTTCGTGTATGCAAGATACAACGACACGGTGGACTACTTGGACGGAATGAACGCCACGCTGCGGGAATTGATTAACACTGCAACCCCAGACATCGACATGAGCTACACCAACAATCTCATCAATGCCAGCAAGGATGCAGTAATCCTCGAAATCCAGACTCAGCATGCCACTACAAGAGCACTTACCAATTCCACAGCAGCATCACTTCAGGCAGACCTCACCACAATCAAGGGATACACCGATACCCTTGAAACAACAGTTGGCGACATCCACACGGATGTGGCAACAGTAGATACAGTAGTCGATGCAATCAAGCTCAAGACCGACACAATCGTCTGGTCCGACATAACCACAATCAAGGGATACACCGACACAGTTGAAGCATCCTTGACAACAATCAGCGGATACACAGACTCCCTCGAAACCAATCTTGCAACTGTGGATGGAATAGTTGACGCAATCAAGCTCAAGACCGACACAATCCTATGGACCGACATTACCGATATAAAGGGATACACGGACACCCTTGAAACCAATCTTGCAGATGTCCACACCGACCTTGCAACCGTGGACGGACTTATTGACGCAATCAAGCTCAAGACCGACACAATAGTCTGGACTGATGTGACCACAATCAAAGCAGATGTGGCAACCATAAAAGGATACACCGATACTCTCGAAGCAACGCTCTCCGATGTCCATGACCACGTAGACACCGTTGAAACCTCTCTTACAACAATCAGCGGATACACCGACACCCTTGAAACCGCCCTTGCAAACCACGACACCAACCTCAACAACAAATTCACAACTTGGAATTCAAAGTTCGACGGCTTCAACCAGAGCATCAGAACCCATGTCAGCAACGAAGCAGACGGAACGGAAATGCTTGTCTATGCAAGATACAATGGCACAATAGAATATCTCGAAGGCATGAATGCGACATTGATTGAGGCGATAAGCACCGCCAGCCCGGACATGTCGTACACGAACGCACTCATCAACGCAACATCGGGCGCAACAATCGCCGAAGTCCAATCTCGCTCAAGCTACACGAACGGGCTTATCAACTCAACATGGACAACCTGGAACGCCAAATTCGATGCATACAACCTGACAATAAACTCGCGGGTGCAGGACGAGCAGAACGACACAGAAGCATACATCCTGACGAAATACAACGACCGCACCGCATACCTTGACGGCCTCAACTCAACCATGCGGGCCCTCGTTGAAGCAAACACCAACGAGATCGTGGACTATTTGGAAGGAATGAATGAAAGCATCCTCTTCAAGATGGATGATTCCACGAATACGATAACCGCCGACTGCCACGCGCAGAACGCCGAAACGCGCCTCCTGCTCAACATCAGCTATGCCAACCGCACCGACTACCTCGACGGCAAGTTCCTGGCAATGTCGCTCGCGAACGGCAACGCTACCGGCAACCTGACGCAGCTGCTCAACTCGCGCTTCGACAGCTTCACCGTATCGTACCTAGACAACGAGTCAAAGTCGCTCCAGACAGTGATTTCACGCATCAACGAAACAGAATACAACATCACCACCAAAATAGGAATCGAAGGCGGCCGCATTGGAAATATGATCACACTGGCAGAAAACAACATCACGCTCCGCCTGGACGCCCTGGACCTGACCGGCATAGGCGGATGGAACGCATCTCTGGCAAGAATCGCAAACGACACGGCCCACGCACTGAACATCATGGGCGACGTCGTATATTTCAACAACATGTCGTTCCGCACCCAGACGCGAACGATAGATACCCGCTTCCAGGCAATGTCGGATGACGTCCAGGAAATCAAGCAGAACACCGAGAAGGACAATATAGGGCAGGCTGTGGCAAATGCAACCCTCGACCAGCTGCTTGGCATAATATTGTCGGTAGCGCTGACCGGCGGCATCCTTGCGGCAGACTCGCGCAGCAAGAAGAAATCGCAATTGAGGTAAGGATATTTGCAAATAAAGAGGTAATTCAATGCAAGAAGCAGAGGCAAGCGCACAGGCAACGGAAAAGAAGGGAATGAGCAGGGAAGCGAAGAAAACCCTGTTCTGGCTCGGAATCATATATGGAGGCGCAATCGTGGCGACGGTTTTTATGAATATTTAGGTTTTTCTCTTTCTTGAGGCTGTCGGCAACAGAAGCGCAAGCGCCGTAAAAACAGCAGAGGGGAATGGAATTGCATCAGCCGCTATCGCTTGAACGGAATCCCAATTGCTATCTTCGGAAAATCCTTCTGAATTTTCCGCGACAACGCAATAGTAATATGTCTGCCCCGCTTCGATTTCAGAATCCTCTTTTGTGGTGCTATAAGAAGCCCCGACATACTCCCAATCACAGGGCATCAATCCACCGATGGAACTTGTAACTGAGCAAGTCCGGAATACATGATAGCGCCAAACTTCCGAACCGCCGTCATTTGCTGGCGCATCCCATTCTAAAACATTCTTTCCTGGCGAAGCGAGTACATCGAAATTCAGTGGAGGAGTGGATGGGCCGCAGCCGATGGAGTAAAGATGGCCGTACGAAGTCACGACGTAAAGTGTGCCATCCGAGCCAATGGCAGGAGAAGAACGAATATCATATTCTAATTGAATTGTCCATTTTAGCGTTCCATTGGGATTCACAGCAGATAATTTTTCGCCCCAGCCGATAAAAATTGTGCCATCAGAACTAACCACGGGATTGGCCATGCCTGTATCCTTATCGAATGTTCCAAGGCTGAAAGACCATTCAAGATCGCCGTTTCGATTAATCTTGTATATGCGATTATCATATGAGATTATGCAAATTGCACCATCCGACATGATTGCGGGAGTTGATGATCCAAGTTCTCCATTGGTTTTGTATTTCCATTTCAGTGTGCCATCGGAATTTATTGAATAAAGGCACCCGTCCTCACACCCAATGTATATGGTGCCATACTTATCAATCACGGGAGATGCGTCATATATTGCGCCCCCGGTTGCAAACTTCCATTTTATGGCCCCGTCCGGTTTTATTGCATATAAATTGGAATCTGTCGAGCCGATGTATAAAATTCCGGCATTATCTGCCGCCGGTGAAGACAAAGAACCGGAACCAAAACCATCCGAATCATAGACATCGATTTGCCACCTAATCGTTCCATCGGTTTTCATGGAATAAAAATTGCGATTATCTGATGTTATGTAAACAAAACCATTTTTATCTATGACTGGAGAAGAGTGGATTGAACAGCACCAGCCACCAAAAGATTTTGTCCATTTTGTTGAACCATCTCCATCAATTGCATAAAAATTATTGCTCGAATCTCCAACAAACAAAGTGCCATCTTGCGCTATTGCTGGAGTTGAATAGCTGCAGCTCGTATCGCATGACCACAAACGATTTCCGTCCCGGTCAAAAGCAAGAACGCCATTCCCTGAAGAGGCGAAATACAAAGTGTCATTTTTTCCAATAACTATTGATGAAAAACCATAACCGCCGATGTTTTTGTGCCATCGTATAACGCCGGGATTGTCGCTTGCGTCATATTTGCTCAAGCCCGTATGCTGTGCATTCCCACCGAAGCACGGCCAAGGCGAATCTGCCATCCCGGACGCTTGCGCGTTAAAAGATGCCGCTAAAATGGCAAAAATCACGATAGCCACCGCCAACCTCCGTGCCTGCACCATTGAATCACTTTCTCCTCGGAAGAAAAAGAAAAATCAACAATCCAATGAATCCGAATCCGACAATACACCCTAAAAATTCAGTTGCAGAAATTCCAAATCCAACATCTTCTGCATAAAACATGCTGCTCATATCAGATTCGCCGAATTCGTTTTTCGCTGTCATGTAGTAAACATAAGATCCGCCGTTTTCTACGGTGTTATCTATATATTCTGTTTTGGAAGACGAAACAGGGATTACATGATTGAACCCAAGATTGGCGCCGCAAGTGGCACGGTATATTCGATATTCGGTTATTGAAGCCCCGCCATTGTCAATCGGAGTATACCAAGAAAGCCGAACAATCCCACCACCGGCTTTACCATCAAATCCGCAAGGAGGAGAAGGCGGATTTCCGCCAGAATTCAAAGAAACTGCATTATGTGGAATGACAATCAGAGCAAGGCAAACTACGAAAATAACAGCCACCACCCTAAAGGCCGCCTGCACCATGGAATCCCAAGCGAGATAACGCCAGTTCTTTTATAAAAATTACGGATTTCGCTCGAATGTTCAACAATGCTTAAAAAGAAATTATAAATCTGTAATTTTAGTGATTCTGGATGGTGGTGGCCAGATTACATACAAATTCATTTCTTTTTATCATTGCCAGCAACTTCAAACATTCTGCCCACAATCTTATCGACCACAAGCCCGCTTGGAGTTTTGAACCATCCCATTTCATCTCCAGGTTGAATATCGAGTTCTTCAGCTACCTTAATTGGAAGGAACAGTTTATTTCCGGAGCTGATTTTTGATGTAGCTACGCATTCTTTCTCGGTAAAGACTTTAGCCATCCTATCTGTAATTATAGAATCTCAAGAAAGATTAAATAGTCTGCACTCTATACCCTCTTTCAAGAGGTTAAGCAGTTTAAAGATGTAAACCTCTTTTTGGGGTAGTGAAATGCAGACACTAGACCACGATTTTGAACGCCGCTTGCGCGCATTTGCTTCTCCCAGGGTGAAACTATGATAACTGCGCAGCTTCTCGAACGCGACCTTCGCCAGTCATCCGGAATCCTGCAAGTTTCGCACGAAGCCGTTGCAGAAGCGGAAAAGCGCGTTTCCGATTTTTTAAAGGGTGCATCTTCCCGTCTTTCAGAAATTGTAGCGGAAGAGAACAGGATGCGAGAGATCCAGCATCTTCCGCCCATCAAGCGCCTTCCCGCGCACATAGTCGAAAAAGCTTTTATCACGCATTCCAATAACACGCCTGGCGGCGAATCGGCCGGTTCGTCGCCGGGTAAGCAACATGGGAAAACTCCCAAAGGAGATGGACGCTATACGGCTCCAAATGCGAGGGAGGTATATTGACGGGCAAGCCTCCGTTAACATATCCCTTGCAGATTGAATTGAAAGTGCGGGATTTTGAGACGTATCTGCGTTCCCACTCAATCAACTACAGCGAGAAGACCATATACTACTACAGCAGGATGGTTGGATGCTTCCTGAAATACCTGGATGGAAGGGAGCCGACGCAGGCGCTCTTCGACCAGTATGTGATCAGCCTACGGGCGAAGCATTCGCCTAACACGCTCGTGCCTTATAGCTGCGCGCTCCGCGTGTACATTGTCCACTACTGCAAGCTCGATCTGCGCGTTAAAATCCCCAAGATGAGGGATTCGGAGAACGGCAGGCTTTCCCTGCCGTGGGACATGGCGCAGAAAATCATCGGTGAAGCAAGGAAGTTCGGAGATCCGGCATACACCATGGTGAAGATGTATTTCGGCGTAGGGCTTAGGTTCTTCGAATGCAGCGAGATGAAGAAAGCCAACATTGACCTTGCAGCGAAGCGGATTAAGATAGACGGCAAGGGCGACAGGGTGCGCTACATCCCGCTGACGGACGACCTTGTGGACGACATAAAGATGTACCTGGCAAGAAGGGCGCAGCCAAAAGAGGGCTTCGAGGACTATCTTTTCATAGGCCCTACGGGCGAGAACGTCAAGCTGTGCTGGTATAACAAATGGCTGAAGCGGTTCGCGGCTCAGGCCGGCGTTCCTTACGCCGTATCTTCGCATTCCGGGCGCAAGACATTCATCCGGTACATGCTCGACAACGGGGCGACTGCCAACGACGTTTCGCCGATAACGGGCAATAGTCCTGAAACCATCATGCAGAACTACGACAAGCCGGTGCCGGATGCGACACTGAACAAGTTCTTGAAGATAATGCAGCCTGTGCAGCCGTCGATTCCCCAATTGTCGCCATCATCTGCGAACGACGACATCTACAAGAAGAAGCTCGCTGAAGAGTGGTTGAGTGGTAAAATCGACCTTAACACATTTGTTTCGGTCGGTACGCTGTTCGAGAAGCACGAACGGCAAAATGAGACGAGGGACCCTAGTATCGCATAGATTATACCACGAAAAACGGGGCGTAATCATTGCGGTGCAAATGTACTCCAGTTATAA
>JAQUQK010000003.1 GCA_028716125.1 Thermoplasmatota archaeon
GGCGGCGTAGGCGGCGTTGGCGGCGGCGTTGGCGGCGGCGTAGGCGGCGTTGGCGGCGTTGGCGGCGTTGGCGGCGGCGTAGGCGGCGTTGGCGGCGGCGTTGGCGGCGGCGTAGGCGGCGTTGGCGGCGGCGTAGGCGGCGTTGGCGGCGTTGGCGGCGGCGTTTCGCACATCATCAAGAGTTATATTGCCTTCCCCTCTTGCCCATTGTTCCGCCACTTCAATGGCCTTCAAAGGTCGCAATTCATCTTTGGGGACATATTTCAGAGCGAGCCGAGCACATTTACAGGCAGTTAAAACTAATCGCTTTCGCTTTTCGCTACCGATTTCTCCAGACAGATTCCCAATAAGCCAGAGCATCCAGTCGCCACGTTTGCAGTCCTCCCATAATTCCTGTGAGGTTTTGTAATCGTGAGCGGCCTTGACAGCTTCTTCACAGGCGCCGAGTTTTTTAATTTTTAGTATGTATTCGTTGATTTTCATTTTTGCTCCTGATAATTTAATTCTCTTACTCTCTTATATATGGACACTGTGCCCTAACTTCTTAGGGCGGGATGCCCTAAGTGGCGGACAGTATGCCCTAAGTCATAACAAGGATTTCACCGAAGATTTCACGGGTTTTGAACTCATTTTTGCGGCCAACATTTTTACCATCGTAGCCGCTCCCACATTCTCAAATAGCGGCCCGGCAGTTAAGCGTTTCGGATGCACATATAAAATTCTGCGATACTTAGTTTCATAAAGAGCCGTCAACCATTCTTTGCGTATTAACTTGCCGACAAGCCGCCGAACAGTCCGCGAATCCATCTTCAACTCTTCGCCGAGCGTGGCGTTGCTTTCAAAACAACCGCCATTGCCCCACCTTAAAATCCTGCAAACTATCAACGCTTCAAAGGTAGTCAGGTCCGGGGCCTTCATCACCCACCTAAACAGCGGTGTGAAACTCGGATAAGTCAAATGCGGCCTCCCTGCCGTTTATCTGTCGCCAGCTTCGGTGTCGGGGTTATCGTCCTTGAACATATCGGGTTCTTCGGCGGCGGGTTCTTCACCTGCGGGCATCGTGGCTTGCGTCTGCTCAAAAGTAATTCTGATTCTGTCGCCGCCGTCAATCCAGCGAGAGAACTGTTCGAACTGGCCGCCAGTCATATTCAGACCTTCAAATTTCGGGTCAGCCGTATTAACCTTTTTGTTTAAGGCAATCAACTTCGCCTCGACAACAATCTTCGGGAACGCTTCGGGCGGTGCGGATTGAGTTTCGTCTTTTGATTTTTGGCTTCCTTTTTTGCGGTTCTTTGCCATAATTTGACCTCCTTGTTAAGTGGTTAAGTAGTAACTATTTACGTTGTTTTTCCTGCCGGCAGTAACGCCTTAAATCCTTTTTCTTTTAACGCTTCAAAATAGGTTTGCCGTTTTTGGTAATCGTAAACATAGGGCAGAAACACCTCCATCATTTCTACCTGCGATAATTCAATTAAAGCCATCTGTGCATCTACCCAATCGAGCAGTATTTTCCAAGCCGTTCTTTCTGCCTGTTCGCCTAATTTCTGAATTGTTTCCGGGCGCGTCCTGCTGGATAGATTTTGTCGCAAAATCTTTTCGCACTCCGGCAATCGCGCGGGTAATTTGTATGGAATTTCCGCCCCTTCATATAGCATAATAAAACAGATACCCGAAACCCTTTGTTTGCCATCGTAGAGTTTCAGTATTTGTTTCGCGCCGTGCTGTACCAGCTTTTCCTCGATGTATGAAATCGAGCGACTCGCCGATACTGATGATGTATAGTTTTTGAGACTCATTAGGACACCTTTTTTTGTTGTCTTAATTTGATTCCGAACGGTTGAGCGGCATTCGGGTTATACCAATACTCACACCCGTTAGGTAATCTGTCCTTACAACAACCTACTTTGCCGTGAAAGCACTCTGAGCATTTATACTGTTGACCGTATTGACGCATAATCTTTATGCTTCGCTGCCGCCTTCTTTTGGCCTTCAATCGTACCTGCTTGTCAATGAATGCGCCGCGCTCTTCGGCGGATAAACTTCGCCACCAATGTTGTCGCTCTCTCTTAGACTTCACTTTCAGACTTCTCCTCTAACGTAGCCAGTTCATCACAGAAATACATTAACTTCACGATGGGATTGTGATACCAGGCGTTTGCCATTGAGTTGCCGTAACGCCGTTTCTTGCTCTCCTCTTTGCTCAAGTTTTCATCTTCGGAGTGGTCGCCGCGCAGGGGGTATTCACCTTGTTGCCAATCGTCTTTGTCGTAAAACTCATTACAGCCGTAAGGCCCCATGTGATACTTAATCATCAACTTTTCGAGGTCTGTCAGCTTGATAAACTTCTCAATGCGCTCGATGCTCAGTAAGGCGTGGCCTTTGGGCTGGCTCTTGTTCCACTGATAAGGGGCTTCGCTGCCGAGGTAGGCGCCGACTTTGCAGACATCGTGCAACAAGGCGGCGATAACGATTGTATTTTCGTCCATCGGTAGTGGTTGTTGCCCGGGCGCCGATGCTTTTCCGAGGTCGAATTTGTTCTGATATCTGCTCAGCAATTCATAGACCCCTAAAGAGTGCTTCGCTAAGCCGCCCGGATAAGCACTGTGAAACTTCGTAGAGGCCGGGGATTTGAAAAAACCGTTCTCCTCAAGCCATTTTATCAGTTCGTCTATCCCGGCGCGGCCTGTGCCTTTTAACAGGCCAATTATGATGTCCTTAACGTCTTTAGTCTTGCTCATTGTTCCGTCCTTTCTAAAATCAATTATGTTATTCCGCCATCCAGTAAGGGCAGGTTTTCTATTATCTCGCAGACGCCCTCATAAGTTTTTACGGGCATCCTCTCCTCATTGCCGCACAACTGATTTCTGCCACAATATACAGGTGTCGCCTTTAAGCCGTTCCTGTCTTTAACAGCCATCTTTGCCTCGTAAACAGCATCGTAGTATTGAGCAATGATATTTTCTAATTGCCAGATTCGTTCCTTGTACTTAACGGCGTAATGTTTTTTTGTTTTCATATCTAAAATGGGTATTCGTTTCCGTCTGCGTCGCGGCCTCTGTATTCGCCGTCAACTTCCAAGTCCATATAGTTCGTTTCTTCTATTACTGCGGCCTGTTTTTTCAGATCCGCCAAAAGTATCTTGAGGTCCGGTTGTTCGGGGATGATTACTTTGGATTCGCGGTAGCGGCATATTACACTCCACCGCTCTTCACCCTCGAGCGCAACTTCTAACTTTAGCCAAAACTCCTGCTTGTTGTGGTGCGCGGCCTTGTGGTGTTCTACACATAAGGGTACTCCGAAAATCGGAGTCCACCTGAAAAACCAAACACTCCGCCAGCGGCCGCCAAATATATGATGCGCTTCCAAGTTTTGACGCTCAGGACAAAATAAACACTTGCCGGGGGCCTTCACTATGTAACGCCAAACTTCATCGAGTTTTGTTTCGAGGTAATTCATTTTTTAATTGCGGGGGCCGGATTCGAACCGGCGACCTGCGGCTTATGAGGCCACCGAGCTACCAGACTGCTCTACCCCGCTGTAAACTATGCAACAATGGTCGTTGAATTTTTCGCTTTGACGATTTTCTTTAATTCATACAGACCGACTTCGCAGGTTTCGTCTTGGTCAATCATCTGCGTTATGTCGGTGTGTGCGTCCAAACTAACCTCGTTGTTGCCTTCGTATTTGCGGTAACGAACAAACACTCTTTTGGGTAACTTTTTCAGCATTTCAAAATCTCCTTTATCCTTTGGCCTTTTCCTTGCGCACTCGATACAAAGGCCATCGTAAAGAGGCACATCTTCCTTGCCGCATTCGCTACATTTACCAAAACTATTTCCCATTTTTTTTAATTTCTATAATTGAATCTTTGTCTTTAACTATCGAAGTAAAAACGACACCCTTTATTCTCTTGAAAACAAGTTCGGCAATTCTTTTATAAAGTTGATACCGTCCCTGTTTTCTGCTTATCTTGTTCTGCATCTTTAATCTACATAACTGTTTTTGCGGTATTCGTCCGGCACAAGTGTTGCGTCAACAATCTGTATATTCCACTCCAACGAAACCAGCACGCCGGGGATATTAAGGGGACATTCAACCTTGATTTTCTCGACTGCTTTATCTACTGCGGCCTGAATCTTGTCTTTGTCGGGGATTCGGCGGACCGTATCAGTGCTGCGGACTTTTAACATATCTACCGGCTTTTCGACCGGCTTTATGCTTGAACCATCGCCGCCTTTAGACACGCTGATGTTCTGCCGGCGAATTGCTTCTCTGGCGGCCTTCTCCTCCGCCGCCCTTATCTTAGCGGCCTCGGCATCCCGGAAGGCGTCTCTTTCGCGGTTCTTTGCCGTTATCACATCGTCGCACATCGCCAGTATCGGTTTGAACATCGCATTGACCGTATCGGTGAAACGCTTCGGCTCATCGAGAATCTTCTTGCGCAGTTCGTCAACGGCTTTGCGACCAGCTTTGACCCTGCCTATCAGAATGTTTGCGTGGTCAGAGGAATTGAAATCGACTATCTTTAAAGCTGTCAGTTCTTCGCAGACAATCTCCGCCTCTTTGTAAACTCTCTCGATAGCCGATGCCTCTGCTATCGCTGTAACCTGTACCGGCCGTATTGCGGTTTCAGGCGGTTTGACTCTTTTGGTTTTTACTGCCGTTTGCATTTTGTTACCTCCTTAAGTGTTTCAGTTCTCGTTTCAGGGCGTCGCGCTGCGCTATCAATAGGCCGCGCGTCTCTAAGTCTTTGCCTTCTACGTTTTTTATTTTTTGCAGACGTTTTGTTTCGGCGGTTATCTTCGGGGCCAGTCCTTTAAGTTCTTTGTCGATGTTCCTGATGCGCTGCGCTTTCTGTTCGACTGTCAGCACTTTGCCTGAGCCAAAGTCTCTGAAAAACTTTGCTATCGTTGCCGCAGCTTCCCCCGGTGTTAATTTGCTGATGTTAATTTCGTCCTGCATTTCGGCGGGGAGATTTTCTTTCTCCCTTATCTGTGCCTGGTAAAATTGATTGACGCAAAGGGTTTCGAGATAATCCGTTGCTATATCGGGACTTACGAAACGGGGGACATCGGCGGTCATTTCAAAGGATACACGACAGTTTTCGTAATTGGCGGTTTTGATTACCCCGCCGTAACGGACGGTAATTTCTTTGACCTTGACGGCCTGAGCGATTGAGATTCGTCGCCTACGTTTGACTTTGTGTTTTTTCTTCATAGCCATTTATACTCCAATCCTTTTTTGACAACTTTTTCAGACCAAAACGTGCTTTGCTCTAAGGGGACAACTCGATAGTAGTTATTGCCGCCCTTGCCTCTTGATTCATCTATCATAAGACCGACCTTGACTAAGGCGTGGCGGACTTCGTTGATTCTGGCGTTATATTGGCGACCTATCTGAGCCAAATCGCTTGTGGTCAATACCTGCCTCATACGCTCGGCGATTTTGAAAAGCCGGTATATCTGCAATGCTTGAGCGGACAAGCGGGCTTCGTCCTCCGGGTTTAAGACAGAAGGATTAAGCAGCATTTCAAAGGTCAACTGATTTTCAGCAACAACACCGTTCATTACATACCCGCTTTCTTACAGTGATAGACCCCCTGCTGGTAACAAAAGGCCGCTTCGTAACCTTCTCGAAATTCAGACCCAAGTATGCCGTCAACTTTGATGGGGGGCTTCCCGGCCTTACTGAGCACTTCGTTGACCCACTCCTGCAATTCAGACGGAGAGGGTAGTGTCTGGACTTCCTCTGCCTGATTCGGCGGCATTGCTTCAAATTCCAGAGGGGGCAGAAGCCACATTGCCACGCCGCCGATAACCAATACGGCAATCAAAAAAAGATAACACCGCAAGGGTGTGCCGCCTTCGTCAATCCTAATTTTTACAGGTTCATCGTTCATTCTTCGTTCTCCTGGTCAAAAGCAATTTTGCACGCCGAAACTTCAAGCCGTTCGGACTTCGGCAATTTAGAATCTTCGGGCCCCGCCGTATCGCAAAAGTATTCCAGTGTGGCTTCGTCCTGAATCATACAATCCTTGCAACCCTGAGTATTGCAATGAGCGCAGTTCACAAGACAGCCCCGATGCACTTCCGCACCACAGGCAGGACACGCTACTACTTCGTATTGATACATCTGGCCGCCACAGGCGGCACAACTACCGGCGTAATCTTCGCTACTCATTTTTACCTCATAACAGGCGTTGCGGTCCTCCTTGACCTGCAACGCCTAAACGCTTCGATAAAAGCCATAGGAGGAGGGTGAAAAAAGCTGTGCCAAAGTTGGCACAAAGCTAAGAAAAATCTTGACTTGTTCTGGGGATTCTGTTAGACTTTTTTACCGAAAGAGGAGCGGTGAAACCTTAGATATGTTATGTTTCATTTACCCCTTTTTTAAGTGTTGCTGTGCCATGCGTTTGACACAGCGACCAAAAATAACCTTGTTCGATACCTGGTATCAGTTTATATCAGGCAAGGGTTTGGATGCTCGAAACTCACTTACAAAGTCGGGCAAGGATGCTAACTACGGGAGAGGCCTATAAACGGTTTGTGCTGTATCTCTATCGTTTCAGCACAAGCACCCAAAGCACATATCAGAGAGCCATAAAACAGTTTTTAAGGTTCGCACCCAAGCAGATAAGCCGGATCAGCGTTGAACATATTGAGCGTTTCACAATGCGGCAAAAGAACAAATGCAGTGCTGCTACCGCCAATCTACATTTAGCCGCAATCAAGAGCTGGTTTAACTGGATGGAAACTTGCTATGAAATCCCGAACATTGCCAAGCGGGTCAGACGGCTAAAAACCTTACCACCCCATCAACGGGTCCTTACCCGCGAGGAATACGATAAAATTGTCGAATCCACAAAGGGCTATATGCGGGATATAATCCAAGTCCTCTGTATGACCGGGCTCCGCGCCTCAGAGTTCTTAAGTTTGACGCCGGCCAATATCAACTGCCAGTTTTTAACCGTAATCGGCAAGGGCCAGAAACAACGGACAGTACCCCTAAATGAAACGGCTCAAAGAATCCTCAAAACAACCTCGCTTCTTAACTTGATAAAGAACAAAAAGCGACTATGGCTTTTCCGGCTATGCCGCCGAGCAGCCAAAGCCGCTAATATACCAGTATTTTCGCCGCACAGTTGCAGACATTATTTCGCAACCGAATTGCACAATGCCAAACCAAAGCCCGTCCCGATTGAAACCATCGGGAAACTTCTCGGCCATTCTTCGCCGCTCGTAACTACGATGACCTATTTGCATTCCTGGTCAGACTCCTCGTTAGATGGTCTTACTCGATGCCTTGAATAAATCGGGGCGTCTCCGATATACCTCTCAACCGTGTAGCCGTTCTTTTCAAATATGCGTTGCGTTCCGATATTGCCCGGACGGGAACCGGCAATAACTTTGGGGAGTTTCAAGGTGTTAAAGGCGTAATCAGTAACCAGCTTCACAGCTTCGGTCCCGTAACCCTTGCCCCAAAAATCCTTTTCGCCGATTATCAGGCCGATGTCGCCCCTGTTCTCGGCCATATTGTAGAATAATTTGATATTCCCGATATGAACGCCGTCAACAACAATCGCCCAAAAATATACATTCGGATTATCTAATTGAGACTTTGTAAAATTGGTAAGACTTTTGAGTGTATGCGTGATGTTTGCCTGAGAAGTATATTGAGCAACTTCGGGGTCATTGAGCCAACCGACATATCTATCGTCCACATCGTCTAAGGTTAGCGGCCGCAA
Source organism: Thermoplasmatota archaeon (assembly GCA_028716125.1). Lineage (GTDB taxonomy): Archaea > Thermoplasmatota > JAQUQK01 > JAQUQK01 > JAQUQK01 > JAQUQK01. Next base: position 7,745 of record JAQUQK010000003.1, read on the forward strand.
AGAAAAGGGCGTCCCCTGCCGCCCAGGCGAAACGCTGCTTGACGGCGAAACACCGGCAAGCAGGGGACGTTGCAACCTTGTTTGGACTTTGAACTGTTTCTTTTGGTCAAGCATTTTTGTTTCACCTTATAAACTTTTAATCATCTGTGTAGCATTATCGAACAAACACTTTAACGAAATCAAGAAAAATCTTTAGGAATTTTTGGGCGATTGTTCTTATCTTGCTATAAGCCCTATTTTGACGTTGAAAACGTGGTAAAAAATCTTCACTTTAAGACCAGAAAAATGGTTTGCGCTTTACACAACAAGCCATTTCGGAGGAGGGTGAATGAGAAATCTATTTTATCTTAACGAGGTTCGATAGGCAGACCGGCTCGTTAGAAAATCGCAGTTGGTCGTCTACTCGGCCTTTGAAGTTGTAATCATCGGGACTGTATTCGTTGGATGGTATTGTCTGCGGCAAGAATCCCCATAGCTTGAAAATCTCCGTAACGAGTTCCGAGCAGAAAACACTGGTCAGATCTGATTTATGTCCGTCAAAGATATGTATTACCTCTGCCGCCGCGCCCATCAATTCAATAATGTCTTTTTCGTAAGGTCTGCCGAGCAGGGTAGTTATCGTGCCGGATAGGATAGCATTGAAAAAATCATCACGGTCGCAACGTAATCGCCGGAGATAAACCTGCCCCTTGTATGTCTGTAAAACTTCGCTCAAGGCGTTTAACTGGACACCGTTCTTTCCGTTCAAGGTCGTGGACTCAAAGACCATCACCCTGTCGGAGTCCACAACTATCATACCGATATGAGAAAACCTTGTCTTTTTGAGCCAGTGGCCTAACGAGCAAATCCATAGAATCAGGGTACTTATGAGTCCACTACCCCGAAATAAAAGCAGGTCGCCGGTTTGCAGACTGTCTCTGATTTTCAGGTATCTCATTTAGGCGCAGCCAAACCAGCATTAAGCCCCGCCTGATAAGCCGCAGCGATAGCTTGTATAGCGGCCTCAAAGCCGGTGTTCTTTTCGCTTGCGCATTCAACGTGAAGAATACCGTTAGGGTCAATCTCGACCAGTATACCGGACGCTTCCATATCACCGAGCCGACCATACTGGATAAGTCCAGTTTGGGGATTGTAGGTCGCCGAGATACACCCACCAGCCAAGAACATCAGGCATAGCACTACTGCAATAGTTTTCATTTTGTAATCTCCTTTTTTAACTCATTTATTTTGTCCTTTGTCTTTTCTAAAAGTGTTCGGATATCACTCATCAACACAATCGCCGGCGGCGAGCAACCGTTGTAATCCTGGACCTCAATACTCTCAATTTCAACGAGGCCGCTTCTAACGTATTCGCTGAGATATTCTGAATGGTCAATAAGCGTGCTCATTTTGGATTACTCACCAATCCCGAAGGGTTCGTAATGGTCTGTATCTGTTGCGCCAGTTGCTTCATTTCCTCCGTCGTGAATTTCTTGCCGCCTGTAAAATGAGATATAAAGCTAATCAGGATAAACAGACCGACTACGGCAGTTTTCCAATGCCTTGCTATCAACCCAAGAGGCACAAATGGATTGTCCCCCGCCCCCCTCTGTGCCGAGCACAAGGTCTGATGCGCCGATATGTCCTTTGCTATTTTCAAATCAATGGATGTGGAAAGAGCCGTCATGCCGTCCATAACAGCAAGTCTAATCGTTTTTTCTACCAGTTCGTGTTCTTCGGGTGTCATCTTCAAACTCCTTTACTCTTGACTTCTTCGACTGTTTCTGATAAATTGATAATTGCGTTTAGGATATAAGGAGAAGGGTATGGCACTTAACAAAAAACAAAATCGTCTGTTCTTCGCCGCGATAGTGTTGCAGGTGATATTGCTTTTCATAGTTACTCTCGTTAATCCGTATTCTAATTTGTACGATTTTTCTTGGAACGCATTAGGGGCGTTGCCAATTATTTTATACTGTTTGGTAAGTTCCTCATCTACTTAAGCCCTTTCGCTTTCAGACCTTTTGACTTTAGACCTCCACCTTTGAGGCCGCCAGTCTTGAGGCCGGAGCTACCCTTCTCTTCTTTTGTGTACCGATACACTTCTTCGCCGACAACAGGGATTTCTCTTTTGAGTTGGTTTACTTTGCCCTTTTTGTAATCTTGTACGGCGCGACCAAACAGTTTTGGCCACGGTATATTTACTCCCTTAAAAGTACCCTTCCACATCTCTATTGCCGTGTACCTGTTCATTCCGGGGATTAACTGCAACGTCCCGTCAACAAGACAGTCCAGGTATGTAGTAGTATCCTTGTCGCCGAACTCGGTAAGTGTTGAAAAATCTGTTGACATTTGACCTGTCTGCGGGTCTTTTTTTATAAATGGTTTTATCTTTTTGCCCCGCACTTTTTCAACAGTAAGACGTTTGAGAGAGGCAACTAAAATAAGCCCCGGCAGGAGAATGAAGAGGGCTTGTAATCCTTTTCGCTTCAACTGCGGATTTGCAGACCTGAGATTATTGAATATCTGCCGTTTGAGATAACTGAACTGTTTTATATTGTAGGTGTTAAGAAAATACAACGCCCTTGCACTACCGCCCGTTGCGAAACCTTCCGGCGTTTCCAGTAATGAGGCCACATGAACCTCAGCGTATTTGTAGTAGAGAGGGAAAAGAACATCGTCGCTTTCAACGCCTGCTTTCAGGTCGGCAATCACTTTCGGAATTTTCCCCAAGTCATAGGCGTAAACTTCTTTCAGGTATGTATAAAGCGCGGGGTCATTACTGCGGGCCTGTTGTTGTAACTTCATATAAAACGGATTGACAAGCCGGAGTTTGTTGCCGACATCGTTATACTTGACGAAGTTTACCTTGAAATAAGCATCTTCTATTTTCTTGCCGGGGCCGCCCGTCATTTCAGGAGTGATAGCACTATCAGCGCCAAACATTTTCAAGTTTGGTATCCTATACCCTAAACCAACAAGTCTTTTTGCGACTACTCGGAGATAATTAGCTATCCCCCCTTCGTACCAGTTAATTGGTTCGTTCTGTAATTGGGTCAGACCTGATGCCCAGCTCCCCATTGCCTCCATTCTCAGAACCCGCAAATAACCTGAAACTGTCGGATGCATCCCCTTTGGATTGAAATAGGCGTTGAGGACATTTGCTATCTCGGTTTGGTCTTTGGCGCTGATGGCGTTTTCTCTTATGAGTTCATCTATCTTGCCACCTATACTCTCTTCAAGTTTGGTGTTTGCTTTTTTGGCGAGATAATCCTCTATATGTATGGCGGCATTTAGAGTTTTTTCATACTCAGGATTGTCCGGTTTGAGCGTTTGAAGTTTCTTGACGGCCTTCGTTAGTTGTGTTCGCAGATTTATAATGTTCGGCGGTTCTTTGCCGAAGAAGTTCGCCCGTGCTATTGCTTCGTTCATCGTCTCCACAAAATCTATCGCAGCATCGGCGGGGTGAGCGTAAAACTCCATCAGCTCAGGCGTGGCCGCTATTTCTCTGCCTAAAGTCGCGCCCGGGGTAGTTAGACTCACGCCGCCTGTCCTGTAACCCCGCAGGAGCGTATTGATTACCTTAATTCGGTGCGCCATATCCGCCACTTGCCGCTTATTGGTAGCTTTTTTAATAGCTTCCTCGATGCGGCTCTTCTCGGCGTCTAATGCAGTCCGTAATCCTTCAAGGTCCGCTACCTTCAAGTGATAGTAAAACGCTTTGCGGTCTATCTTAATACCAGTTGCTTCCTCAAATCTTGTGGTTATTCTCTCCGCGCCTTCCCGCCATTGTTCGTATGCTTCTCTCAGGCCGTATTTTTTAAGAATGGCGTCCCTATCCTCTACAAGTTCGCTACTCGCGTCATAGTTCCATCTTTTAGCATCCGTATCAGAAAGTTTGCGGACGCCTTTTATCCAGTCCGCCATTGAGTCTATATCCCGACTGGTAGCAAGATTTTTGTTAAAGGCCATTCTATGAAGTGCAGTGGCGGCCACCTGAGAAGCATCCTTAAGACGTGCCGAAAGAACTACCCCTCCTTTCCTGCCTAACGCTACGGGGTTTTTGAAAAATGATGTTATGGCATTGACAATTCTTTTCTTGACAGGTGGCGTAGGCGGTTCTGTGTAAGGTTCTGTTCTTAAAGCTGGCGGCCCTTTTGGCGGAACGAATTGAGGCCCTAACTTTGCGGCCCGCGTAGTAAGTTTGTCCTCCAAATTCTTGACATACTCCTCTATGTCATTCATCAATCGGGTAATATCTGCGGGGGTTTTTGTTTTCAGTATCCGGTTTGTGAACCTGTATCTATACTGTCGAGGGACAAACTGCTCGACAAGTTCTTTCGCCTTCTGTATCTGCTTTTCCTCAAATACTTCGGCGGTCTTGATTTTGAAAATCTCAGATTTGGCCGTATCAATAGCATCACGCCAACCAGTCTTGTAACCTATTCTCGCCCCCTGTTTCTGTCCGCCCCTCAATGCTTCCTGTTCTCTCGTGCCAAGATGCTCGGACTCGGCTTTAGTAAGACCTTCCGGGGGACGCGGCATACCGCCTAACTCTTTGAGAGGCCCCTTAAGTCCTTTGCGGGTTTTGATTTCAGGCAGAGTTTTTGCCCCCATCATATAAGCGTCAATTTGCTTTTGTGGAGTCCCCTGTTTTTGCATTTCAGCGATAACTTCGCCGCGAGTTCGGGTTTCTCCGCCGTAATTGATTTTTTCGTTAAGATAAGCAGTTTTAACACTTGTCGGGGCAAGATGTTCTCTGGCGTTGGCGCGGGCAGTTGCTATGGCCTGTTGAGTTTCTTGTTCTACTTTCCCCCCTTCTGTCTTGGCAAGGGCTTCGTCTCGAAAAGTTCCTTTTTCTGCGTAGTATAGATTTATCTTTTTTACAGAATCTAACAATCTATTGTCTGCTAATTCTTTTTGAACACGAACATTTATCGTATCTTTCGGCAGAGTTCCATTGTAATAGACTGTAAGCTCTTCTCCCTCCCAATAGGACTTTTCGACTCCTTCAATCTTATCAATTCTGTCTGTTATTTTCCCTACCGCCTGCTTCCCCAACGCTTCGTCTGCCCACTTCTCACCTTTGTATTCTTCGAGGACGTTGCGGGGGACGGGCTTGTTGTGATTGACAGCCGATTGAACATCAGAATAATGAACATTAGCCCACCGCTTTGATTGAACTCCCCCGCCTTTTGATTCGACAAATTCTTTAGAGGTCATTTCCCACGCCTGTTTTGCCGCAGGGGGGGGAGAAGGTTTCAAAACCAATACACCATCAGGACCAATATCGTCAATTATTTCTCCGCCTTTTACAACATTGGTATAATCAACTACGTTTTCAATGTCTTCCGCAGACGGTTCTTCGCCGATGTCCTCTCTTGCGGTTCCGTATGTTGCAGCTTCCTCTTTTGTTCGTGTAACCCAAACAATATCGGTAGCAGGTCTTTTTTCAAGCTCTTTAAGTTTTGCAGGAGTAATACCGAGGTCGTTTCCGAGTTCCTCCTCTTCAAATTTTATAACATCGGCGGCAGTTTTGGCTTCTGGATGTCTTTCGCTGCCAGTTTCAGTTCTATAAGCCGGACCTGTATATTGTTTTCCCCTCTGTCCTATTTCGACTTTCGCTTCAGGTTGCTCTACAATCGTTTTCGGGAGTGTAGCAGGTTCGACTCTTGCTTTGATTTCTGCTATTTTACCTACTCTTTTTTGTGCAGTTTCATAGACTATTTTATAACCTTCCTCATCTGTAAGGTTTGGGTTCGTCTTTAACGCCGTTTCAAATGCCGCAAAACCGGCATCTTTGCCTCTTCCTTCCGGCAGTTCATTGACTAATTGCTCGTAAGTTTTCGCTTTGGGGGTTTCTACAAGCACGGCACTTTTCGGCATATAGACGGGTTTCGCTTCTGGCGCAATAGGCGGCTTGCTAATCGTTTTTGGGGATGTAACAGGCAGGGTTTCAACTTCGGGCTTAATAGCGGCCACGCCAGCAGGGGCAGCGGCTTCATTAAGGGGCTGTATCGGAGTTTCGGCGGCGGCTGATGGCTTACCGGCAGTAGAGGTCTTTTGCCCTAACCCCATATACTTTTCACGGACTTTATCCCACGCCGCCCTATCGCCGGTCTTTTTGTATTCGTCTAAGGCCGTTTGGATTTCGCTTCGAATAACGGCCCGTTGCGCTTCGCGGGTTCCCGCGGGGGCTTCAAAAGGCACAATGTTAGTTCCGGCCCGGATTCCCGCAATAAACCGCATAGCTTTCTGAATACCAACATCACCAACTCCGAAAAGTTCACCTATTCCAGCTTCGAAGTGTATCCCCTGCCAGTCAATCGGCTTGCCTTCTCTAATTTTCGTTACAACTTCCTCGTCTGCTTTGCGGAGGCCGAAGGTCAAGCCAGTCCCTAAAATCGTTTTGAACGCTTCCCTTGCTGGTATTCGGCTTAAACCAGCCCCGATAACCTTCCCTGCAGTTCTCAGGCCGCCGAGAAATTGAAAAGTGTTAGCTATCGCCTTCTCTTTAGGTGTGGGGTAAAAATCTAAATCCTCATTGTAGCGTTGTTCAACTGTTCTCTTTAACTCTGGCAGGCCGCCCCCTACTCCGGTCAAATACTTGTCGAGATAATAGGCCCCGACTTTGGCGCCTCTGTTAAAAGGGCTTTTGTAGGATTCCGGCTCTAACGGCGGCTGCCGAGTAACCAGCATTTTCACCTTTTCCCAAAGTGTCGGCTCATACGCCTTAATTTCGGGGATAGTTTTCGCCGCCCCCATAACTTCAAAATCTGGTTGTTCTGTGGGCACAGCACTCTTAGGCGTCCATTTTATCTCAGGTTGCGTCAGGTTCGATTTCGGGGGTATTGGTGTCTCGATAGTAGTTGTTTCGCTTACTGCTGTTGAGGCAGGCGTATTGCCAGCGAGTTTAAGGGGTTCAGTGATAGATTGTTGTTCGCCTTCTATTTCGTTAGAATCGGGCGGAGTTATTAAGACAGCGCCTTGCGGCTTCCATATCGGCTTTACCGATGGGGGTTCCTCCACTAAAATTGCACCTTCCGGCTTCCACATTACTCACCAAAGTTTACTCGGCCCGACATCGCTCATATCTCCGCCCGTCCACGGCATTGTCCTTGCGTTTGGCATCGGCGGCTTTCTCATTCTGGCCGCTATAACATCATCCAAAAGAGTTCCTTCGCCGCCGCCGAAGTTTCTGGAGTACACAGCTTCTAAATTCGCCTGCCTAAATGCCGTGGCTCTATTTTCCTGATTGACGGCTTTATAAACCAAATCCTGAATCTCTTGTCTGTTCAACTTAGGGCCAATCGCCCCTGCTGGCCGGCCGGGGTCATTCATAAACAAGTCTGCGATTTTGTCGATAGACTCCTCCGCGCCTCCTAAATCGCCGGGGATTCCGCCCATTCGCATAACCTTAAATCCGCCAATAGGACTTGCAGATATTACCTTCCACATTCCAGTATCGGCGACGAGCTGGTCAGTAGTAAGGCCAGTCCTGCCAACTGTTTTGCTTCCCCCCCTGCTCGGTGTGCCTCCACCTTCGGCGCTCTTGATAGTAGGCCCTGCCTGTTCTTTACCGGCTGCGGCAACACTTCCGGGCCGAGGCGCTAAACTGACATTCATAGAGGCCGGTAACTGAGTAGCGTTTGTCCTGCCTCCGGGTTCGCCGGGGCTTACATTAAGCCACGGTGCGTTTGCCATCACCCCCGCCGATGTTCTGCCGCCCGGTTCTCCCTTGTCGATTATTATTGGATTCACCCCGCCCGGATTCGCCATTCTTAGAGGCGGTACAACATCAGGCGAGAATTGAGGTAACATGTCCCTTGATTCTAAATTAGCCGGTTCTGTTATCAACTCCCATCCGTGCTCTGTGGATTCTTTGACCTCTGAGGGGTCAACGAGATACGTTCCACCATCGGGAGATTTCATTTGAACTTTGTTTGACTCGGGCGCGCCGCCAGTAGACGATTTTTGTGCTTCCGCAAGTTTTTTCTTCGCTTGATAAAGTCTATAAGCACCAACAATCGGTATCCCACTTGCGGCGGATGAAAGTGTTTTACTCCAATCTCTCCCGACAGTTGTAGGTTTTTCAGGCCAGTTTTCGTTAAGAATTTTCTCGGCTGTTGGCAATAACTTTATTCCATCAGAAGAAAGGTTTTGCCAGGCATATTGAACAGCATCGTCCCTTGTAGCTTCTCTCGTCTTACCATTACCAATATCCATTTGCGAGCCGGGTTTCATTACCCTTAGAGTGCCCAATGACTGTGCTATATGAGCAGGTGTAAAAACGGGTGTGGGCTTATTGCCAGTGTAACCTTTTGCAACGGAGACTATGTTGGTGGGATTCTTCAAATCCTGATAACCTATCAAGGTCCCGGCCTCGTCATATAACGGCTTGAAATTGGGATTTGTCTGTTTTGGCACGGCTTTAACGCCAGTGGGGGCCAGACCCCCCGTTTTCTTCGGTTGATAATAAACTACATTGCCTTCTGAATCGTAACCTTGAACAGGCGCCCCAAATCCGCCCTCTGAATACATCTTGGCTCTTCCCATATTTTCATCTATTTGCGATTGGATAAGATTTCTCTTTATCCCTGTCGGTTCGTCTAACTGCTGACCCATTAAACTTGCTATTATAGATTGTTCAAAGGGCGACATATTTCTGGCTGGCGCGAATGGATTGAGGCCGTCAAGTATTCCGCCGAGTCCGCGAGGCCCTTTCAGTTGCGTATTCTGCTGAGAGAGGACTGATGCCAAATCCTGCTTTTGCGATATACCATTCATAAGAGCGTCCATTATGGCTTTTTCGCGCCTGCGCTGTTTGATAGCGACTATCGCCTGAGCTAAAGATGGGTTTCCTGCATATTCCATTAGATACCTCCCCCTGCTAACATCATTAACAGCCCTAATCCGTTATAGTTGCCCTTTCCCGCCAATAACTGCGACCACTGGCTCTCTTCGGAGGGATACAACCATTGCTTTGAAGCTGCCGTTTGGGTCTGTGTCCCGTAAGGAGACACCCCTGCTACGCCCAGCGCTAACGGGGCCTGCACATTATAGGGGAACATCGTCTGGTCCATTTCCTGAGCGTAAGACGCTTGGTTAATCATATTCTCAATATCACGCGGCAAACTGCCGAAACCCGCTATTGCGCCGAGTCGCTTTAATATCTCATTCGTTTCGTAGCTGGACAGTTGCGATATCCCCTCAAACTGCCGGCTGCGCTCGGCCTCAGCGTAAGGGGCCAGAGTTCCAGCAAGATTTTCTCCACCTTCACGGACTATCCGGCCAAGAGAGGATACTGCCGGGCCGGAAGAGAGCGCCCCGCCCATCTGAAATTTTCGCCCCATCCTATTAGCCGCCGTATTCATATCCTCGGTAACTCTTTTGACAATCGGCTCAAACCACGGAGTTTTGGTAATGTCCAGATAATCCCCGCCGACTGTCCTTTTCAATTCATCCAGCCCCATCTGCCAACCTTCGGACGGCGGCCCTCCGACCCAATTTGAAAGAGTATTTTGGCCCGCCTGTTCAGCCGGCGTCATACCGGCAATGTCTAACGTAGGTAGTGTCGGAGGAGTTCCGCTATACAGACCATAAAGAAAGTTTAACGCCGCTTTCTGTTGCCCGGTATATGCGCGAGTGCCCGAACCGGAGGACTTCTCTTTGGTATATTGAGGACTCGTATTGAAAAAGTTTGCCATTTTTTACCTCTACGGCTCTAATGCCACTATCCTTGTTTCAAAATTCAAAAGGGTGTCGTATATTTGCTGGTGGTCTTTTTGTAATTCATCGTTCACGCGGCGAAGATGGTCCTTGACTTCCGGCTTAACTGTATCAGAAAGTTCGCCTGGATTCGGCAGATTAAGTTTCTTCGGTAATTTCATTGTTCACCGTCCAACGCAAATCCGTGAAAATACAGTCCTAAAAAACCAAACCTGTTCGATGCCTGCTGGCGAAATAGAAAGTCCCGGCTTCTTATATCGAGAGGCATAAATTTACGAACAGTTCTCCCATTGCCTTGCAGGTCAATACTCTTCCAAGTCTGCCAGTTGGCGTCATCTTCGCGCTTGTAACTGTGAATAACCGCATATCCTGTTACGCCTTCGGCATCATAAAACGCCGTAACACCCTCGTTGATTCTCTTAAAAGTCCCAAGCGTCTGAGCGTCGGTAAGGTCTGTCGAGAGAACAAGGGTCCCGATAAAAGACGTTTCGCAATCATCATCGGAGTAATGCAGTCGCCAGGTATGACCATCGTAATCGGAGGCCAGGAGCATAAGAAAGCCCTGTTTAACGTCCACGGAATCTATCGTCTCGAATCCAATACTGTCTATCGTGGGGAATAGTGCCGTTAGTCCGTCTATCGTTAGCGTTTCCTGATTAGTGAATTTACCAAAGGTGCAAATGCCGGAGGTCAAAGGCAGTTTATACCAAACGTCCAAATCTCGCTGGTTGAGGTCGTAGGCGATAACCAAATCGTTGCCGGTTGAGCTGGCAGAAGCAGCAATCGACCAATAAATAAAATTATACTCGTCTATGTAAGCCGATGAAATACTCTCCTCGTAGTCGTGGTTTATGCCTTTAACGGTAAGGTCTATCGGGCCGGAAATCGGGTTTATACTGAGTAGTTTATGAATCGCATAGTCAGTACCCCAAAAGTAAAGATTGCCGTCCTTGTCGTTGCAGACTGAATGGGTAGCCAACAGACCGAGATTGCCGTTCAATTCGTCATTCTGGAAAATTATATCCTCTGTGGTAAGCCAACTCCTATGAATCGAACCTTTACCCTCACCCTTTGTAAAAGTGATAAGGTTGTTCGCGCCGTAAATACCAAAACCTTTAATTGCTATCTTGCCGAGAAAATCGTTGTAATAAGCATCCCCTGCCCCGGCTTGCAGCCAATCCGCAGGATCAGCCAAAGAACACCATCGCCGCCTTGTCGGATAAATCGTCCCGTCCTCAGTTGTATAACCAAGAAAGATATAGTTTTCATAGACTTTTAAGTAATTGGCGGCCGTCAGATATTTACCCGTATCGTATTCGATGCCGCTTGCGCTTCCTAACGGCGCAAAATCAGAGCCCGGAGTCTCATCATCCCAAACAAGAACGAAGTCCACTCCGTTTGTAGCATAAACCTTATTGCCTAATTTGTCGGTACACCACAAGGTACAAGCACCACTACAAGTAAACTTCAAAGTAAATGCGGAATAATCGCTGCGCCAGCGATAGATATGGGCCTTTGTAAATGCAAAAAGATACTCCGATGAACTTGCCGCCTTGTTGTGCAGATGATACCAAAGTATTGGGTTTGCGTCAGGAGCAGCAACCTTTGTACCCAAAACGCCTATCGTATAAGCAAGACCGCTTTCATCCGCTAAAGCGTTTTCAGTAAGGGTTATCTGAGTAATACTATCAACAGATAGAATCTCGTAAGTATTGTCGCCTATCACCATCGACCGACCGGCCCACAAGGGAGTTTCGGAGCCATCACCCCAACCAGTACCTACGCCTGTAACTACCGCCGAACCCAATGTCGTTGAAACCTTGCCGGTAGAATATACGCTCTCGGTAAAAACTTTTGAACGGCCTCGTATGCGCCGGACTCTATTCTCACGCATAATAACATTCTCAGACTCCTCGGCCATAAATGCGCGGGAAAGTTTTATCTGAGGAACATCCTCACGGACGCCGTTCAAATTGTCCATTATGGCAAACTGCATCAGTAATACTCAACAACCTGCCAAGTGTAAGTTATTGTTTCGCTGTTCGGGCTACTGTGGCCTATGTTAAGTGTCAAAGTAGCTCCATCGGCTGCAAGAAGCGGAGCAATGTTGACTGCAGAACCGTTATATGTTCCAGCCGCGGCATAGGCGTAAACAACCGCCTTGTCTGGATCTACGTCAGTAATATCAACTACTACGGCACTCATTGAAGTAGCCGGCACAACTACCGTGGCGCTACCGCGCTGTATTGATTTTATACCTGTCCCAAATTCCATAAATCACCTTAACTTTCAACTGTCCAAACGCCGCCGATATTTGTTATGTAAATTGATGTTCCATCAGACTCTAACTCTATAAGGGAACCTACTACAAGGGCTGCGATATATTTGCCGGCAGCAGAGGCCCCATTTTTGACCATATAAAACGAAACGCCGGCAGGAGGTATTATTCTTATCCCATCGGCGTCAGTTACGAGGAACGTGGCTTTTTGACCCGCAGCGAGCGCAGGCCAGGTGAACGGAACAACTGCTGTCGTTCCGGTATTAGTGAATGTTTTGTTGCCTTTCAAATCCGCCGCCACAAGCGAATAGGCCCCGACCTTCGCTACTTGAAGGTGTCCGAGAAGCGATAAGCCGCCGCTGGTAATTTGTATCGTATTCCCAGCCCCATCTGTAAAGTAGTATTCGCCATCTACCTCGGAGCGATACATCACCGCTTTGTCGGCATCGAGAGCTGCTATCTCCACCGCCGATAGCGTTCTAAGAGTAACCTTCCTATGCTCCCCGGTGTCCGTATCGCTTACCTGCGTGCCGGTCTTGGGCCAGTAGTGGTCGCCGGTATCGGCTACTCCGTTGTGGTCGTTCATCCGTTCCTGTATTGCCGCCTTAGATTCTCTGATTCTATCGTCTATCACATCAGGAGCTTGGGAACCGAGCGGAGTATTTGTATCAAACGTATTTGTTAAAGTCATTATTCACCTACAATCTGCGGCTCAGTAGGCATTTCAAGCCGCCTTATTTCTCTTTCAGCGTAGTAAAGTTGACTATACTTCGTTACCGTCTCAACAGGTCGATTAGTCAGTACCGCCTTAAAATATGCGGTCCCTAAATTGATAGCGTTTGCGAACTCATCGCCGAACTCGATGGTAGTTATACTCTGAGCGTGAAACTTATAATGCTTTATCTTCGCTGTATAAGCACCATCAGCCGGGGGATAAATGTAAAACTTCTTATTGAACTCCGTTTGATGTGTCGGCTCCCCTACTCCGTTTGAACTGTAATTCTGCATAAGCCGACCGTATTCACTCATCCCCCCTGGAATTAACTTGAGAGGTTTGCCGTCATAACTGCCATCGTTCAAAACGATGGAGATTAACTGCTTGAAGGCGGTCGGATAGTTGAGAGTCTTACCTTCCAAAACAAGAGACTGAGATATATCCTCTGCCGGCAGGAGATTGCAGTTTGACAAGTCGTTAAGACAAGTTTGTAAGGCGATATCATACGCCGTAGAGGTAGCCAACTCCTCTAATTTGAGGGCTTCGTTTACAAAACTTATTATCCCGGCCTTCGTTATCATTAGTGTTGTACCGAAATACTCCAACAGTGTCTTATGAAGTCTATTTTTGCGGGTATACTGTTCGGCTCGGTGTTGTTCGGGTCGAGTCGGGCGTATAGCGCAGCCGCGCACGGGTCGGGGGTTGTAACCTGAGATATATCAACTTGCAACTTATCCGAACCGAACATCGAATCATAAACATTAGCCGGTAATACTGAATACTCCTGCCAAACAGGCAAGGCCCCGCTTTCTTGAACGGAGATTAACAATCTTCCGGGAGTGTTGGTGTCGGTAGCATCAAGCTTGATATCATACCAGCCATACTCATCGTGAACGGAGTTGTTGTTGGCGTCATTCTTCTGCGCAAAGTTGCCGCCTTCTTTCGATAACCGAACATCGGACTGGTCTATATCGAGGGCAGTTTCGGGAGTGTTACCATCACTATTGTCCACGAAAGGTCCTAACTTAACGGTCGCGGCGGTGCTCTGCTTCAAATACTGCATGCCTGAGCAAGCCAGGCAAAAGACTGTTAGTAATATCAAAATCTGCTTCGGTTTCATATTATCTCCTTTGTCGATAGTTATACATAATTGCAGGGAGAGAACCCCTGAATAGTAAGTTCACTTCGGCTGGCGTTAGAACGTCATTGTAAAGGCGAACATCGTCTATCATACCGTCGAACCTGTTTACATTGCCTCCGATGCGAGCGGTGCTACAAGTGAAGGCTGCCGTGAGGGTTATAACAACGTGATGCCACTGGCCGTCATTTGGAACAGTAGCCGTAACCTGACCATCAACGTAGTAAACGACTGTGGGAGAACCTGCCGTTAATCCGTTTCTGCCCAAAGTTGCACCCACTAACTGAAACGAATTGGCAGTGGTGAGTTGAAAAATTCTCTTTGTGCCGGTAAGATTGTCCGGCTTAATCCAAGCTGTGATGGATTTTACGCCGGGGGGATTGCCTACGGAAACACTTTCCGTATTAGCAAGGTCTAAATCCAGACCGCCATTTATCTTTCCTGTTACTGCACCATCGGGAGTATTTATGGCGGTAGTTCCTGACTGATAGGTTCCATTGTAAGTACCCATCTCGTCAGGTATGGTCGAAGCCGTTAAAGCCAAAGTCCCCGTAGCCGTCCCCGATGTAGAAGCTGTGTAATTGCCAAAGGGACTTGTGTTATTCAAATACCAATGACGCGGACTCTTCACCCCTAAAGCTGGCGATATAATCCAGTTCGGGTCAGACCACCAGATATACCACGTCGGCGCATCAATCGTAAGGGTAGCTAATTTGCCTGTATAAACCGGAATCGTATCCTCATCCTTACCTTGATAGGGAATGTAGGTAATACCGTCATAAGTAAATGGAGGCCCTGCACGCCAAGTACCTGCATCGTCAATAACCGCACCTACGTTAAGCAGGGGGTTTAATGTCGATAATTCTGTAACTGTTGTGAAATTATCAGTATAAAAATAGCAGGTAGTAACAGGGCCGTAAAGCGAAGCTGTTGTAGCCACAGATATATACCACCTTGTGGTGTTTCCCGCTAATTGAAACAGCGCAGGGTCTGCGGCACGAACATTGCCGTTATCTGCGGTAGTCGTGGTCGTAGTGCCGCCACTCATAAGAGGATTGCCGGCGTATTTAGTGAACGGGCCTGTCGGACTCGATGATGTTGCGTAGCCCACTTTCTCATAAGTATCGACCGCGCCTATCACGCCGTTATTACCCATATAGAACAGGTAATAAGTAGAACCGGATTTTATAACAAACGGTTCGCCAACTGCGGTATCGTCCCAAGTATCGGCTGCGCCTTTTTCAAGAATAGTAGTTGCCGCAGACCAAGTTTTGTTTGGCTCGGTAGCAACGGTTCTGACATCTATCGTATCTGTTGTGTGGTAATAGAGATACCAAGTTGAATCATATTTGACCAGTTGCGGCCTCGAACCAGCTGCAACAATTCCTGTGGCAAGCGTCCAAGTGTCTGTCGGGTCAGATGCGGAATATATATAAATGAGTCCGCTATCCACATCACTTATCGGCCACCACCATATCTCATTTGCAGAATCGTAAATGGGATTTCCAGTGGAGTAGTTGCCATCTGTCGGCAGTGTCGGTGTCGTAGCGTTTATTATCTGCCAGCCGCAGACGGAAGCAGACCAGCTCCTATTGCCATTATATATATCGCCCGCAGTGTAAGTGCCAACAACATCGGGCTTGATAGTTCCTATAACTGCACAGGTAGGTACGGAGTTGGCTTTGAGATTGTCCATAGTCCAACGGGCTATAAGATTAGGGTCAACCGCACCACATGTCCCCGCCAGTAGCAGAATCAAAACACCTGCGATTTTTATTTTATGATTTCTCATTTTAATAATAGGGCGAGCGGCGAAAAGCCGCCCGCCCCAATTAAGCAAATTAAGTCTGGACTGCCGTTCTCGAAACCTCATACCAGTGCGAGCCATCACTGATAAACGTAACTACATAATATCTTGCCGCAGTCGTATCGCAGGTGAGAGTCCCTGTAGATGAAACCAGTGTTGCTTGGAATGTAATCACTTCGTCAGCCGTGCCAACACAGATAAACACAATGCTTATCACATCGCCGGCAGTTCCGGCCCCGGAGAACGTAATAGTTTGGTTCTCGTTGTCGGTCGGAGTATCGGTGTAGATGTTGGAAAGGCCGACAGTAAGGGTAGGTGTGGTGCTCGGCGCAATAACACTTGCGGCGGAGGATAGCATAACCTGGCCTGTTTTGTCCGGTATAGTTATAGTCCTGTCCGCAGTTGGCGCCGTTGCCGTGATTATCGTTTCATTCGCATCGGCAGCAGAACCTTCCATAATAATTTGGTTAGTTCCACCCCAAACGGAATTGGCAATACCTACGCCGTTAGTAGCCAGCGTTGAACTCATCAAGCTATACGTTCCCGCAGCCATTACTGGAAGCGTAAAGATGGTATCAGCAGTTGGGTCTGCTACTGTGATTATTGCCTCATTGCCATCGGCGGTAGCGCCTTCAAAGATGAGCTGGCCTGTGCCGCCCCAAACAGAGTTGGCTACTCCAGGCATATTTGTTGCAAGAGTAGAACTCATAAATGAGACTGTCATTGCCGCCGCATCCGGCAACGTCCATACAATATCTGCGGTCGGATTAGTTGCCGTAATAATCGCCTCGTAAGCATCTACGCCCGAACCTTCAAAGATAAGTTGATTCGTGCCGCCCGTTACTGAACTGGCTATATCCGGGGCATTTGTGGCAAGCGTTGATAACATAACCGAGTACGTTGCCTGTGCAGCTACAGGGAAGGTATAAGTAACGTCCGCTGTCGGGTCTGTGAAGGACAGGGTAGCTTCGTAGTCGTTTGCCGTGCCTTCGACAATAATCGTTTGTGTCGCAATGCCGTCAAGAACGATACCACCGGCGTTTGTGATAGTAGTCAGGCCGGTAGTTGCAAAAGTCAAATCATCTCCGACAGTAACAGTAAAATCGCCATTAGCCGCGCCGCCCGCCGTAAATGCCATGCCGCCATCGGTAGTAACCCAAGTCATAACATTACCGGCAGTCGTATCAGTTGCAGTAAAAGCCATCGTAGAATCGGAATTGACTGAAAAGGTCGAGGTCGTATCAAAAGCAATTGCGCCTGCAGTCGAACTTCCGACAGTAACCGCGCCAGTCGAGGTCCCTGTATTGATGTTAGTGTTGTAGTTAGAGCTGGCGTTGATACTCGTAGTCAAACCCGTAATAGCTAACGTATTGCCGCTTTCGTCAATCAGTAATCCTACGCCGCTGGCAGTATAAATCTGAACATTTGCAGATTTCGTGCCGTCAGCAAGTCCGATTCTGAATGTGGCCCCGTCAGAGGCCGGAGTAAATTTCAGCAAATTAGCCGTTGCCCCGCCACTGATTACCCAATCGCTGTCAGTGCCCATCGTTATAGTTTCATCATCTTCGTAGGTCGAGGTACTTACATCTTTCAGAAATAGAGGAAAGATAAGCTTGCCCTCAGAAGCGCTGAGCGACCTGCCGCCGCTTGAGAAAGTATCTGTGCCGTCAGTTATCGTAAAGTCGTACTGATCAGCGCCCCACCAATAAAACGAACCGCTCGATAAGGTGGTATTTGTCGAGGTAGTTGTAATCTGCTGCGTTATCGCATCC
The DNA here is from genome assembly GCA_028716125.1 of Thermoplasmatota archaeon. Classification (GTDB taxonomy): domain Archaea; phylum Thermoplasmatota; class JAQUQK01; order JAQUQK01; family JAQUQK01; genus JAQUQK01. The sequence continues at coordinate 25,163 of JAQUQK010000003.1, forward strand.
TGCTTGCCGCGATTCTTGTAGATTACGGCGTTGGTAGTCGTGCCAGGCAGGTAGATGTTGACTCCGCTTATGCCGGTAACTTTGCGGCCAAGCTCGTCATAAACCTGTATTTCGTGATATACCATCCCGTATTCATCCGCCAAGATAGGCAAGGCAAAACCGATTAGCAAAAGCAGACTGAGTAAAAGTGTCTTTTTCATCGCTATGTTTCCTTTCGATTTTCAAGTAAGCTACGTCCCTACGCTGAGGCGTAGCTGATTTCGTACTGACCTAAACTTCAAAAAACCTTTCAAAAACAAATTAGGGACATCCCGCCCTAACTACGCATCAACGACTACTTCTGTATCCATACAGTAGATTGCTTCGTCTGAGGTCGCTGTCTCTGTGCCGTGCTCGTTGAAATTCGTCCGCTTGACGCCGTAGATAGCGTCAACTTTGACCTTCGGCTTGTTGCAATCCACCATATCTTCCCACCATTTCAGACGCTGTGCCCAGGCAAAGGCCATCGCCTGAGCGCCCATCATAAGCGCCCGGGCCACTGTCCTTGTGGTTGCGCAAGTGTCCGTTGTCGCCGTTCTCCCTGCATTGAGCAGGAAACCTTCGGCTAAGGTTGTGCCGCCGGCGCCCGTCCGTATCGGAATACGGTCGTATTCCCAAACGATACAGGAATCCCATAAGAAGGCCGCGCCTGAGAATATCGGGTTGAGGTTTCCTCTTACCTGAGCTGCGGCCGTCATTGCCGCCCAGCCGGTAGTGCCGCTCTCCTCCCTAACAGCTTTAATCTGTAAGGGGTGAGCAAGAACGAGGAAATACTTGCCGACAAGCGGAGCGTTGGCATAGCTACGGGTGTCGTTTGGATTGGCGTTAGACAGGTCCCTAATGGCTACGGGCCGGAATCGCGGAGAACATGCCTGGGCGCGTCTGCGAATCATTTCGATTAGCTTTGTGCCAAAGAGGTTGTCTGTCTTGGTTCCTGCGGTCAGGAGTGCATCAGTGCCATAAGAAGCACCGCTGTTGCCGAGGGTCCCGGCCGCTGACTGACCACCGTAATAAATACGATTAGTGGTCGGGTAAGACTCATTGATGGTTTCGATTGCCGAACTGCTTGCGTTCTCGTTGTAGAGGCCGGCCATTGAAGTGATAAGGTCGTTCTCCATCGCCTCAGCGAACCACGAGCCGAGGTCGGCTTTACCGTCCTCTCGGATATTCGTTGCGGTCCGCTGTTCGGAGATAGCGCCGTTGGAAACGTAGCTGTGTGAGCGCTCGTGAACTTTAACGGACATGTTGCGTCTTTTGAGAGATTCTTCGTTGCCGGTCGTACTACCGTCATCACCCTGCCCGGCGCCGCTCATCGGGCTTTTACTCTCAAAAATAACTACATCGCCCTTCTGCTTCGTCAATTCCTGGTTGACGTGAATGAGGGAATCTTTTGTATTCCCCATCAGCGGGGTAAGTGCGATGTTCTGTAACGCATACTCAAAGACGTCCGTTGAATACTTCCTCTGAGTACGCGGGTCATTTGTACCAAAAGCTGTTGCGTTTGCCATTTGGATTCTTCCTTTCCAAAGTGCAGCAACAGCCGTAAAATCCCTACTTTTTACTCCTCAGTTTTTGGCGGTATGCTAAATACTGAGTTCAAAAACGGGTCGCTAAATTCAGTCAAGATTTGCTCTTGAGTTGGATGGACCTTCGGTTTCGGAACTGGAGGGGGATTCTCGATGTCGCTGCCCTTTGCTTTTAATTCCTTTAGTTGTTTTGCGCGAGAATCCAGTTTGGCCCTCAATGCCTGTGCGGGCTTGCCGCCCTTCTGTAGAATACGTTGAGTTAGTCGCCTGTATGCTTCTTTGCCGGCGTTAGTACCAGCTTGAAAAACATCAAGCCGGTCGCCCTGTGTAAGAAGGTCATTGCCTATCGCCATTAAACTGTCAAAGCCAAGACCTTCGCCCATCGTTTCATCGGTCATAGTCAAGCTCGCATTTCGTAATCCGGCCTGATAGTTATTCATATTTGTTGCGAATACGGTCTGTTGAGCTTTCTTTTTGGCCTGGTCTTTTTCGAATTTCTGCTGGGCGATAAGAGTTTTGGCATCGGGGGGGACTTCCTCCCCTACTTCTTTGGCGAATTTCTCAAGTGGAGATTCTTCCTCAACTTCTTCTACTGGCGGCGGTGGAGGAGGAGTTAGAGCTTGCCTCAGTCGGAGATTTTCTTCCCTGAGTACCCTTCTATCCTCCCGTAACTCTTCGACGGTTTTAACCGGCACCATTAGAGGTTCTGGCGGCTCTGCCTCCGGCACTGACTCAGCCGGAGTTTCAACCTCCATTACCGGGGTTTCTAACTCCGGCGCTTCGGGGGTCTCCACTGCCGCTTCAACTGGATTGTCGTTTACGATTTCGTTTTCCATTTGCTGTTCTCCTCAAGTTTCCGGCTGAGTGGCCGTGTGCCGACTTTGCTTAAGTCGTCAAAGAGAGATTGTTACGCCCAATCTCCGTGGCGATGCCTGCCCTTCCGGGGCAGTGGCGGGGCCGATTTAACCCTCACGGCCTTTGGTGTGCCTGTCTTACGCCGCGCTGACAGTGGCGCTAAGATTTATTTTCATCATCGGCGTTTGCCGATTTTTTGTTCAGACGCTTTCGATATGCGCTCAGCTTGAGCATCATATTTGGGTCCGGTTGATTGCGGCCCTGGTTAGCCATTTTCTCCAGTTCCTGATACTCCGCCATTTCTTCCGGCGTTAAAATGCTTTTGATGGATTTTATTGCCGCTTGCGCCTCAGGGTTTAATATCGCTTGTGGTGGTGGCTGTGCTTTTGGTGGTCTTTTTGCCATTGTTAAAAACTCCTAACTTGATTTAGTTAACATTTCCTCAGTTATCCTGACCTTCGGGGTTACAATGCCCTTTGGGATTATAATTCCACGCCTTCGCTTCCTCTTCTTGAACTGTAAAGTGAACGCCTTTTTTTCAGCATCATAAGTTATCTGTATGGCGTTTTCTTTCGCCGGAAACTTATCCAGCAATTTTACAGGGACTGTCTGCGGCCCCAACTTGAAAAGCATTAGGGCTATAAACGCTTTCAAATCTTCGTGCGTAAATTCACGGCTTTGGCTTTGGCTTTGCTGGCCCATCCTGTGGGAGTCCTTCCTCTTTAATGAGTTCGCCGTTTTTGTCCAATCTGACTTCCAGACCTTTCTTCTTAGCCCATCCTTCGAGGTTCGCTATACGCGGCACTGTTTTGTTGTGGACGAAAACCACGCCTTCACCAAGTCCTTTGTGTTGAGCGGCGTTTAACCTTTTGAATGTGTAAAGGTCATAGGCAATATACACCGATAGCGCCAAAACCAATACTATCAAAACAATTAACAGATTCTCACGCTTCATACCAAAACTCCTTCTATAATCCTTTATGAATGTTAACAACGGGGCATTGCAAACCGCATTTATTACAAGAGACGCTGGTATCGAAACCATCAGCGCTATAGCCTTCCGCTTTTACTGAATACCCGCAGGGGCATTTGTAGTAATAATAGATGGCTAAATTGTCAGTCTTGCCAATAATCGTAACGTATAGATAGTCCGGCTCATTGAAAGAATCGCCTTCCGGCATTGCAACAGTGATATCTGCGGCGTTTGGGTCAAAGGACGACATAAGCACCAAAACCCCATTACTGTCTCTAACAGTAGCAGTCCCATCGGGCGTTGGGTCAGTTGTATTTTTTTCCTTACAACCGACACTGAAAAATACCAAGAAAACAACAACTAACGCCGCTAGCGCCGCCGCTAATAAATTAAGATATACTTTCTTCATACTAAACTCCTATTCCAAACAATGTTTATCTGCCGGCAGCTTACAATGACTGCCGTCAACTGACTTTGATTTCTTAGGGTCAAAGTTTTTGCACTTCACGCATTTACCCTTCATCCTTGAGTAATTCTTGCCGTATAAAAATCTATTGCGCTGTTCTGTGCCTTCAAATTTCATCTTGTATTTCTCTGTAAGGCCACGCTCGCACTTCTCCCGACACTCGCTTAAACCAATACTCATACCGCCGCCTTTAATGCCGGCCTTGCCGGTTGAGGCGCCATCGCGGCCGCCTGTTTCATCCGCTCTTTGCCCTTATCTATGATTTCCTCTTTATTATCTACGTCAGTTGACCTTATCAATATGTCTCTATCAATCGGCATCTGCATATTCTGGAGTAAGGTTCTGTTCAACTCGAACAGTTCAAGACTCTTAAATATCCTTGCTGTCGGGGCCATCGGACTGAGGTCAACTTTCGTGTTGTATCTTCCCCGGCGCCGTTGCTGTTTTAATTGTGTAATTAACATTTTCGTAGCCATCGCCTTCGACTCTTTATCAAGGGCCTGGGCGAATTGCTTGAACGCATTGGCGCTCATTTCAAACGACTTTATCGCCATATCTCTTTGGGCGGGGTCTTGCAGAACGTCGGGAGGAGGCATCTGAGGCATCTGTGGTATTCTCTGGCCCGAATCTGAGAATTGCTTGAGCAGTATTGCAGTCGCTTGCTTTATCAGTTCCGCATCGAGAAGGTCGTTTTTATCTACTATCTCAAGGATTTCGTCCTCAGAGAATATGTCATTGTTGCGGATAATTTCTACGATGAGATTTCCAGCAAGGGACATCGTGTAATCGAAATTTTGGAAAACAGCCGCCGAACCGGTGAGAGCGCTTAGTTGCTTCAATCTTATCGTAGAGGCCACACGGTCTTTGGCGGTAGTGGGGTCCTCGGTACGTACATTGGAAATTTGCCGGAGATTTTCTACGGCTTTCTCTTTAACTATACCTATGGCAGTTGGATAGTTGCTCGGTTGTATTTTTTCCAGCTCGCCGCCGGCTTTTGATTTATCGAGAACTACACCATCTTCCCCGCCGTGCGCTTTAAGAAATTCAGCGTACTTTTCTGCACCAACGCCGCCCTTCATCATATAGCCGGTATTGGCTAACTGCTTAATGATATTAAGTTCCATCGAGTGAGCGTAGTTTATCTCTTCCTGCGTCCCTATCATATCCTCGGACATTCCGCTCTTGTATCCATTCACGAAAAATGGGTAGAAGGGTATTACTGGAAATAAGCATACCCCACTTTGTGCGAGATTGAGCTCATCGACTATATTCTCCAGCAGGCAATCGCCGACTCTGATGGTGTGAATCATCACATTGCAAATTGTCTCTTTGATGGTGAAATCGGGGTTATCTTTGGCACGTTGCTTGACGTTATCTATCATCTTTTGAGTAACTTCGGTCTGCTTCGTTTCGCCAGTTTCAGAATTGACAAAATCTACCTTCGCGCCCGGGACGAGAATAATAGCGTCAAACTCAGACTTCCTCTTGTCATACCACCAAGTGCATTTTGTCGGCTTTCTCCACCAGGTATGAGATACTTGGTAGCGGGTCTTTTGAAGGTTCTTTACATCGGTGCGGTTCTCAGGCCCGAATATACTTGTTTGTTTGTTGCGGCTGCCGACCATCATTTCAATAATAGATGTTATGGCGCCGACCACAGCCCCGACAAACCCTCCGTTTCCGCCTATCGCTTCAAGTTCGCTTTTCTTGTCGGGATATCTTAGATTTATTGTGTCCTTATCCTCCCACGGCTCCCATATACAGAATTTCGCTCCGCGGCCCGGTGTGTTAGGGTCGTATATCAAACAGTTCGGGTCCCACAGTACCTCAAATTCGTTCAGCCGCTCTACCCTGATATTCTTGTGGAGAGGGTCTTGGCTATCATCGAGAAAGAAGCCGAGCTGTCCTGAGCCGGTGTTCAGGCCGGCTTCGAATAACTGAGTCTTTTCAAATTGGGCCTGCTCGGAGTCCATCGCTTGCTTTGCTAAAGCAGTTAAAACTTTGGCGATTGTGGCACTACCACCTTTGGTATTGAAAACCTTGAAATCTTTGGGGTTTTGTATCTGCGTGCCCACAACCTGCTTAATCTGCGGTTTGATAAGAGGGATGGTAAGGCAGAATTTGCCCTTAGCTTCGTTGGCTTCCTTGATAGCAGGATCCCACTGGAGATCTCCCCCTATAACGAAATCCTCACCCTTGCGCATCCGGTCGTAAAAATTGGCCGAACCTTCAAGGCCGAGGTCCCGAAAGTCCCGGACGATAGTTAAAATCTCATCGTCCGTTAAATCGGTAATCGGTTTGTCCTCTGTGTTTTGACTGGCTACCTTTGCCATCTATCGCCCTGTCATAAATCCCAATCGAGTTTTTGGTGTTGAGGTTTTCCTGCCAGATGACTGTTTGAGGCCGGAAGTCGTTGCCGCCTTCGTGGCGGCTGCCGCTTTCGAAATCAAAACTTTATGGGCGGCCTTGAGTAGTTTGGGGTTAGCTTTAACCTCGTTCGCGCGAATCAGCGCATCGGCGGCGTTTTCGACCTCCCACTTATCAATACCGTCTATCTTGGGCGATTGAACTGTTTTTGGGGCCATTGTTTCACCTCTCATAATGTTACCCGAAAATTCTTTTTGTGTTGGCGTATTGAGGTAATTTCTTTCCCCCGCTTTCTTCCAGATGCCCTTCCAGTTCTGCCGTAGTTATGCCTTTCATCCTGCGGCCTTTACCGGCGCGCCTGCGGGCTAACTCGGAAGCGAACTTACCGCGCTGCGCTTTGCTTACTATTGGCGTGTGCTTTCTGTGCTTACCCGGCATTTTTCAACTCCATCTGCACCCGCTTTTGGTGCTGCAAAATCCTCTCTTCTCGGTGAGGGTCTATTTTCTTTGATGTTTCGACTCGGCGATAAGAAACACGACTATCCTGCCTAAATTCCCTCAACCTCACATATCTACTACCGTCCCTTATCAGTATCATTACATGCTCATGGGGCTTTTCTTCTGTTGTCGACCAGTAAGGATTTTTTCTTGAACGGGACTAATGAACTGTAACGCCCACAATCCCATTATCCTCGTATCTGCTCTATCCGGCGACCGGCCTAATCGCTTCGGCGATTTGATTTCTTCTTTGTCCTCAATCTGAATCCTGCCGGCAGTAGCGAATCTGTATTGCACCGTTGTTAGTTGCCTGTCGAGTTCATCATCAACATGCCCCCCTTCCTCTATGGCACCGTCTGAATACTTCTCCCCGGCCGTCCACCACATCTCGGCCCTCGTATTGATAAACCTGTCTGGTTGCTGACTCTTCGCCTGAGAATGAATCTCGATAACAGCAAAGCCCCACGACTTGAGAAAGTCTGCTATCGGGCCGCCTAAGCCGTCACAATCCATCACTATAACCGGCTTGTCCTCTCCGATAGCGTGTTTGTTCGACATTGCGGCGCACTTATTGGCTACTACGGTCCCGTCACACTTACCGAAAATATCTTCCTCGATGATTTTTGTATTTTCAAAATAGTAAATAACACACTCATCATCGCCGAAGCGGGCCGGGTCGCAAACCACCAAACGGCGGAGGTCTTTAGTGTAAAAATGTTTCTCCCTGGCCTCCGCAAGCCATTCCTGCTTTATGACTATGTTCGTCCCTGATAATGCCGACCAATCGCCTTTTAAGTAGGCCGCCAATCTTTCGGGCCTCCTGGCAAAGACGCGCTCGAGACGTGGTATATAATCGTCAGGCAGGAAGGGATTGTCTGTCGGTAGCGCCTGCAGGTATCGCCGGCAACCAGTATTCGGTTTATCTACAAAGGCGTGCTTTAACCAGCATTGGGCCGGATTCGCAGTTAAAAGACCTTTGTATTTTAGTGCTACACCGTTTATTTTCAACCGCAGGGTTACTTGCAACATGTCGTGTTCATCTTCGGAAATTTCCTCCGCCTGGTCGATGAAATAAAAGGCCAACTCCATCGAGTTAAACTTTTGAATCAAGGCGCGGTCGTCAAAGCCGCCGAAGAAAATCTTAACCGTACCCCTAATAATTATTTCGCCCTTCTGCTCGTTTATCTCGTATGCCTCTGCAGGGACTTCCCGTTTCCACGTCTCTAATGTTGTCTTTTTGAAATCTGCGGCACGCTTGCGGCCCATAAACCCGACAGCTATCGGATACTTTGAGGGCTTGAGATTAAAGTCTCTTATAATAGCGCAGCATTGACGATATACCCACCGAACCCCGACTACTGTTTTTCCTCCGCCTTTGGCCCCGCCATATAATTCCTCTTCAACAGCATCGTCCTCAATAATATCAAGGGCTTTGTTCTGCTTAGGAGAGTATTGCCAGTTTATCTCGGTCTGATTTATATCCACCATAAATAACCGCACCTAAGACACCTTCTTGCGGCAGTCGAACCTGTATCTCTTTCAACGTAAGCGGTGTCTCTCCTGCAATCCCACTTATGATCAAACAACCAACATATCAACTTTTTCATCCAGTAAGGCATTTTCCACCTTTCGCTTTCGTTGATTTTGGGGCGGGCCTGTTCTCGTTAAAAATTATATTACCGTGAACTACTACCCCGCCGCCTTCTTTGATGAGATTGAATTTCTTAGCAAGAATCTCAAGACTTCTAAGTTTAATAATATCCCTCTTTTTAGAAAAGGCCAATTTTTCTATCTCCCGAATAACATCTTCGGCGGTTTTTAAGGTGTTTTTTGTGGCCTTATCCGCCAGCTTTTGGAGATATGCTTGACATTGTGGTTTGTTTATGGTTTTGCACGCCTCCACAATCAAAGTATCGCCTGTGCATTTCGAGCCAGCCAGTTTATATGCTCTTGCCTGGCTTGGCTTCTTCATCTTAAAGTAAATCTCACACGTACGACGCTGTAATGGCGTTAGCTTTCTCATAAGTAAAGTATCGGAATATCAGGGGTTAGAAAATAATCCAACCTGACCGCGTAACTGTTCGGCGACGGGGACGCCGGTATCTTTGACGGCAATTCTTCTGCGGGCCTCTTCGCAATACTTCGGCGACTTATCTATGCCGCAAAATCTTCTGTTGTGCTGGCTTGCCGGTATGCGCGACCAACCAACGCCGCAGAAGGGGTCAAGAACATAATCGCCTTCATTCGACCAGTAGAGTATAAACTTTCGGGCCAATGCTATCGGCTTCTGCGTAGGATGAACTCTGGCCCCATCTTCCTTTGTTGTGTTGCCGACTATCGGCCGGATACCATAATCGGGGGCCTGACCGAGTTTGTAATTGTAGGTCAACTTGCCCCCCCCCTTCTGCCACATTCCGATTATCTCCCAACCGTTCATCCACTTTACTTTTCGGGCCTGCGGTACAGGGTTTGATTTTAGGTCTGCATAATATCCTTTTAGCTTAAAGCTGTATTTACTTTGTAGATAACGACTTAGGAAATTTATTTTGTCCCTGTCAAAGTAGCAGCAGAACATTCCGCCCGGCCTGAGTATCCTTACCGCCTCATCTACCCAAGCGAAAGTCCAGAGCATAAACGCATCGATGCTACCAGAAGAAGAGCCAAAACTATAAAGGCTACTCTTTGGAGAGAGTAGCCAGTTTTGTTACCCTATCGTTCACGGATGGCAAACGTTAGGGCGGGCCGAAGCCCGATATATTGTGCAAACACCATTATCGACACTTCAGCCTAATTGTCAAGAGCCATTCCAGAAAGGAGTCGCGCTATGCGCTCGCAAACCTATGGTAGGCCGTTAAAGCGGCATTGGGTTTTTGCGTCCTTTAATGGCCTATAATGGCTCGGACGGCGTGCGCCCAGTAGTGTAAGCTGGGCGCACAGTATTAAAAAAATTTTGCAAAATAGGAGAAAATAATTATGGCTTTTCCGCAATCAGTAATTGACGCTGTATGGAGACGGTCTGGTGGTAAATGTGAATGCACCCGAAAACTTTGTGGTCATACAGGCCGTTGCTACAAAGATTTAACCGCATATAATTGGAACGCCCATCATATAACGGCAGTTTCATTAGGTGGAGACGACACCTTAAGCAATTGCGAAGCTCTTTGCTTACCTTGCCACAAAAACACAGGTTCTTATGGAGGTTAAGCCTTATTAAGTAGCTGTATCTCCATATACCGGCCTATTCCTGAACTGGGCCAAAAGAGGCGCAACTCGAAGTTTTTGTAGCCATTTTGGCCCAGTAGGTTATAAAGCTGTCGCGCTTCTTCTTCAAAACCATACCATTCCATCTGGACAGTCTTATTATGCCCACAAGAACAAAAGGTGTTAAACCCATTATTGCGCAGTAAATATACCAAATCCCGAACGGGCTCTTCTATTCGGTCATACCAATTATTTTTAGGGGGTTTTTTCAAATTAGGACACTACCAGATATTCACCTGGCCCAACTATTTTTTTTGTTTTGCGGCCATCGGCGTATTTATAGCAACTGTAATGCCGTTTAAATAATGCCATTGCGTCCCCGTCTCCGTCTTTGGCAGCATACCAGTATCCGGTCATAGCTCCTCTACCCTTACCAGTGCGCCCGTCTTGTCGCCGAATACTTTAGTGGCTGTCAATTCGACTATCTGTGAATCATCGCGCCATATAAGACCTGTTAAGGCGTCCCCTGTTGAACGTATTAGCTTATCGAGGTCGGGACGATGGAAGGGATGCTGCGGCGCGGACTTCTTTAGCTTGTCTGCGTTTGCCCCTGAGCCGAAATGACTTTGAGGCCGAATGAAAATAAACGTAATCGACACTTTGAGCGGCCCTGTAAGCAAAACCCTCCGACCGTAAACCGTCTGGCCGTATGGTGATTGAGTAAACGCCCACTTGACCGCCTCCTGCCAGGGCTTCTGAAACTTAGAGGCCGGGGCTACTATCATCTTCCCTTGTGGCGTTTTGAACGCCACTTTAGAACCCGAACCCGCGGGCCTGCCCTGCACCAAAAAGGATATCTCACTCATTTTTTATCTCCCACTTTGCAAGATTTGTTTTCCCTAAGTTTATAGTGCGGTAACTGTTCGCTGATGGTTTTGCGGATTGTCTTGAGTAAATAGTAATTGCTGCCCTTCTGTAACACGGTCAGCAGGCCCTTTAGGTATCGCTCGTTGATTCTTAAAGTAGTCCGGGCTTCCGGGATAGGGTCGAATACATCCAGCCGCCAGAACTCCCGCCTGAATACCCTGTTAGCTACAAGAAGGCGGGCTATGACCTTTTGGGAGTTCAGGTAGTGATATTTTTTGTGTGAAAGCAATCCCTCGTTGATTTGGGCTATCTCCTCGTAACTTTCCTTCAAGACTGCGAGTTGGTGTTTCAGATTGTCGATTTCTCGGCGGGATCGTAATTCACCTTCGTTGACGCCGGCTTGAAATATCACCCTGTCGTTGTCTGTGAACTGCTTATCTTTTTTCGTAGCCATCCGTGGCGCCCCTTTTTACAAAACCTTTTCTAAAATCCTAACCAACCTCTCCCATTCCTCTTGAGGTTCGTCTTTGCCGATAAACCTTTGGTCAGCGAGCCATACCAATCTGTGCAAAAGCAAGTGAATTGCCTCGTGTTTGCCACCATTTTCCGGCGTAGGACGAGCTTCGTAATCCACCTTATCTAATTCTGAATTGTATTTCACTGTGGCGCATTTGCCGTATTCATCAACGAAAATCTCTGCGTAGTTATCTCTTAATTTAGTGTGGAAAAAGTCAATTCTGTAAGGGCAAAACAACCTGTCCGCCCAATACAGGAATGATTTTTTGAACTCCTCAAAGTCCTTTTTGCTGGTTTTCATTTTCACTCCTCGCGCCTGAAAGTGCCTATATGTTTCATCCCAAGTTCGGCGTTCACTTTGCGGTTGGCTTCCCATTGCGGCATATCGTCTCGATTAACCCAAAGAACCTCGGCTTCTACATCGCCTTCGATGTTTGCGAATACTTCGAGTTCGGGGACAAGCTCGCTCGGCGGATTAACGACAATGATTATTTTGGGTTTGCTCATTTTTGCTCTCCAAACGGCGATTGTCTGCAACGAACCGACTCCGGCAATTCGTTAAACTTGTGGACGATTTTCAGTTTTGGTTTGCCTTCGCCGCAATGTAGTTTGGCATCTTCGGGCGTTCTGAATAGCTTGCCGTTCATTTGCCACATATGCACCGCCTTTACCCATACCGGCACGCCTGCGGCCTTGCATTGCTCGACTACGCTTTCGATGTTTCCTATCGGGCAGTAGCGGGCGTTTGCGCCTGTCTCTGCGCCGACAATGACCCAGTCAAGAGACGGTACACCCAAACAACATTCGCATTTTGGATTACTTTTTACAGAACCACATTCAGAACAAGCCCCTATTACTTGACCGGCTGGCCCATCACACAATTCAATTTCCCCCAGCAATGGCTCTAAACTGACAAACCTGTGCGCCGCCGGTATCTGTAAAAGTGTCGGGATTCTTTCGTCTGCATACTGCTGGTTTTCTGCGGTAACGCCGAGCCAGAGATTGTCGTAATCTATCCGCCTATTTTTTACAGCACTCATCCATTAAGAAAACTTTAGTAATCGTTCAGGTCGTTTCGTTAAAATCAAAAAGGTATGGTTCAAATTGGTCGTATTTGAATTGAACATCGTGTCCCAAACGCTTTCGGCAAACTCAAACGGCACGTCCTTATGAAACAGGTCTGACATCGAATCGACAAAGATTATTCTCGGCTCGCGCCAGTGAAGGGGTTTATCTAACCGCTCAGGCAGTAGTTGAATTTCATTGAACGGCTTGGCGTATTGCTTCGGCAGTTTCGCGCCTGCCATAAAAGCTAAATGACGTTTGGTATGAATGTCGCAAGCATAACAGTTATCGCAGGCAGGCGATATCTTTGAGCATCCTGCTGTCGGATTCCAACTGCACCCCCTGTCCCACCATTGACCCGTTTCAATCATCTTGCTTCGGTTCATTGTTACTCCCATAAGGCATCAACATCAGGATAATCCGTTCTGACTATATCCGCACATTGAGCAAGATTGGCGGCGTAGGCGGCGGCGTAGGCGGCGTTGGCGGCGTTGGCGGCGGCGTAGGCGGCGTTGGCGGCGGCGTTGGCGGCGGCGTAGGCGGCGTTGGCGGCGGCGTAGGCGGCGTTGGCGGCGTTGGCGGCGGCGTTTCGCACATCATC
>JAQUQK010000004.1:0-5389 GCA_028716125.1 Thermoplasmatota archaeon
TGAGGGGGCAGGCGCTAGCGTTCGGATTCAAGGACGCATTCGCATATCCGGGATTCGTAAAGGCCTACATACGCCCGATGTTCTGCGAGGGGAGGGGGCCGTTCCGCTGGCTTGCGCTAACTGGCGAGGCAAAAGACATTCTAAAGACAGACAAAAAAGTGCTTGAGATGTTCCCTGAGAATGAAATATTGCGCAACTGGATAACACTGGCAGAGAAGCACCTGCCTTGGGAAGGACTTCCGGCAAGGGTTTGCTGGCTTGGATATGGCGAAAGGGATAAATTTGCGCTTGCACTTAACGAAATGGTTCGAAAAGGCGAAATCGGCCCGGTTGCGATAACGCGCGACCATCTTGATTGCGGAAGTGTTGCGTCGCCGAACAGAGAAACGGAAGGAATGAAGGACGGCACTGACGCTGTTGCGGATTGGCCTTTGCTGAACGCACTTGTCAACTGTGCTGCTGGCGCGGATTCCGTCCACATCCATAATGGCGGAGGAGTTGGAATCGGATATTCAACACACGCCGGAATGGTCGTAGTGTGCGATGGCTCAAAAGAGGCGGATGAAAGAATTGCTCGCGTCTTCAAAACCGACCCTGGAATGGGGGTGGCTCGCCACTGCGATGCGGGATACGAAGAGGCAAAGGAAGTCGCAAAGAAGAAAGGCGTCAAAATTCCTTTCCTCTGATTGCCTTTCTCCATTTTCTTGTTTTCGGCCCAGATTTATAAACTTACAATCCCCTCTCTTTTGGCCAGTGTACTATAAAATATAACTATCTGGTTCAGATTCGTAGAGTGACATAAATGAAAAACTGCATTTCCGCGTTGGCGATTTCAGGCATGTTTTTGATTGCGATTTTCAGCGGATGCGTTGGGAATAATGCGAATTTCCAGAATGGGGGGCGAAAGGCGGTGCTTATAGAATACAACTACCCGGCGCAGGCTCCGCCAGTTGCAAGCGTTGCTTCGAGCACGGGCACGGATTGCAAATTGACAGAAACCATCGTCCAGGGCGACGACCCGATAGACGCATACGTTTTGGAAAATGAATATCTATATCTAACACTAATGCAAGGCTGGGGCGCAAAGGTTTACCAGTGTATTTTCAAGCCGACCGGACACGATTTTGCATGGAAGAACGACTATGCTCGCCTGCTTGACCCGACGCAGAAAGAAGGGCGCGAAGGACTTATCTGGCAGGAATACGAAATCGGCGGCTTTGATGACTGCCTGCCGACTGTAGGGGGATGCAACTGGAACGGAAGATACATACCCGACCACGGCGAGGCTTGGCTTGACGTATGGACAGTTACAGATGTGCAAAATAATGCAAACTCTGTTTCAGTAAAGATGTCTTGCACGCTCGAATCCTCTCCTTTCACTATTGAGAAAACCTTGACCCTTTTCAGGGGCGAATCCAGATACTTGCGCCACTACAAAATCACGAACATCGGCAATTCAACCGAGGAATTCATGTGGGCCGACCACGCAAGCATAAACCCCGGCGGAGACACGAATGAAGGCGACAGAATTTACCTGCCGACCGGCACCGGGCTTATGGTCTATGCGTCCAATGGCGACAGGATGGGCGAGCGCGGAGACATGGTTTCCTGGCCGATTGCAAATACGGCAAACGGCGAAACTGTGGACTTGAGCGTTCTTGGGCCCAACAATCTGATGACTTATGAAAAATACTTCACGCTTCCATTGAGCGAGGGCTGGGTTGCGGCTGCCGACCCTGTCACGACGGAAGCGCTCGCGTTCACATGGCCGGTAAGCGCAATGCCATATGCCGGAGTGTGGATAAGCCAGGGAGGCCACCGCGGATATTCCCAGATTGCGCTTGAGGCAACGAATGCATGGGGCGACTGCTTGAACGAGTCTGTTGAGCGGTTTGGAAAATACGGAAGCCTTGATGCCGGAAAGTCGCTGGAATTTGACATCTGGACTAGCGTTTGCGGCGGAATAGACAACGTAGCGCGTGTAACACCTGCAGGAACTTACATCCAGAAAGCGATAGCAATCGAGAATTCGATGATTGTTGGAGAAATAAGCGCGCCAGTGGCCGGAACGATTGAAATCGTTTACGCGCCGCTGTCAAGCCTGCCGCTTCCTGTGCCTGTTGAATATACTGTGACCACAATAAACGCCGACCCGAGAAGTGCGGCTGCAATCTCCACAGATGCGTCGCTCCCCGGAACATACACGGTTACGCTTAATGGCGGATACGGCCAGGACCCGGAAATACTTGCAGTTCTGGAGGTGTGAAAATGAAGAAGATGATTTCCATTACCGCGGTTGGATTTATGGTTTTGGGGGCTTTTGCCGGATGCTTCAGCCTGCCGCCGGACGAGACGAAAAATATGCAGGATTCGATTTCGTCATTTATTCTTGAAGATTTCAACCACGATGCAATTCCAAAGCCGGAGCATCCCCGTCCCGATTTCCAGCGCGAGAACTGGCTTAACCTGAACGGCGTCTGGGATTTTGATTTCGACCCAATGAGTACTGGCGAGACTGAAGGATGGCAGAACCCGGGTACGCATGCATTTTCGCAGGTAATCACCGTTCCTTTCTGCTGGGAATCTGCGGCTTCCGGCCTTGAGCCTTATTTCAGTGGAGAATATCCCACATACTATGCCATGCAGAATCCGACGTACATGGGCTCCGCCTGGTACCAGCGCACGGTTTCGGTCCCTGAAGAATGGGCGGGGTCAAGCGTTCTTTTGAAATTCGGCGCAGTCGACTGGGAATGCAAGATATGGATTGATGGAAATCTCGCAGGCCAGCATGTCGGCGGCTATTCCGCTTTTGAAATTGACATAACGCAGTACGTTTCGGCTGGCAAGGATTTCACGCTAACTTTGAAGGCAACGGACCCGAGTGACTCTAATCCCGAAATACCGCGCGGAAAGCAGGGCGGGCTTTGGTACATCCGCTGCAGCGGAATTTGGCAGACCGCTTATCTTGAGGCGTGCCCGAGCGATTGCAGGATTTCAGGAATTACAATCACCACTGACATTGACAACTCTACTGCAAATTTCGAAATTGCGCATTTCGGCGGAACTTCTATCAGGGTGACAGCAAAGTCGCCGAGCGGAAAAGTGTTTGTAGCCGAAGAGAAAATATATGGTGCAGATGTGGCCACGAAAGTAAAACTCCAAATTCAAGACCCGGAATTATGGTCGCCGGATGCGCCGAACCTTTACGATGCTGTTGTGGAATTGCTTGGCGGAAACTCGCCAGATGCAGTAAAGACCTATTTTGGAATGAGGAAAATTGAGGCGAAATGGGCGCCCGGCCATTCGCCGCAGGACACGCAGGACGTGAAGGAGCAGTACAAGTACATCTACCTGAACGGCGAGCCAATCTATCTGCGCGGCCTTCTCGACCAGTCATACAACCCATGGGGAATCTACACATACGTCACGGAAAATGACCTGAAATACGACATAGAGAAAATGAAAGGGCTCGGATTCAACTACCTGCGTATCCACATAAAGGCGGACGAGCCGCGCAGACTCTACTGGGCAGACAAGCTTGGAATGTTGATAATGCAGGACATGCCTTGCTTTGATATGTTCGGGCCAAACCTCGCGAGCGTCGGCGGAAGGGAGAACTGGGAGCTCACGATGCGCGACACGATAACGCGCGACCGCAACCACCCCTGCATTTTCTCGTGGATCCTTTTCAATGAGAATTGGGGGATAATAACGCCGCTTCCGGCATATATGAACACGGACGTGCAGAACTGGATGATCCAGATGTACAACACGGCGAGATCACTTGACCCGACAAGGCTTATAGAGGACAATTCCGCGATAGTCTATACCTATGATTACGCGAATACGCCCGCTGGCGGATGGCACACAAACTCAACAGACATATTTTCCTGGCACTTCTACATAAACGACTACGCAACTGCGAAAAATCATATAACGGACGTCGTTGAGAACGCATACGCTGGCTCCACGTGGGGCTGCGTTTATGGCGCTACCCAGCAGGCCGACCCGCTGATGAATAGCGAGTACGGCGGGATTGGATGCGCCGACGGCAACAAGGATGTTTCATGGTGCTTCAAGTACCTGACTACTGAATTGCGCTTGCGCTCAAAGATATGCGGATTCTTGTATACTGAAGTGACGGACGTCGAATGGGAGCATAATGGGATTTTGCGCTACGATCGGTCCGCGAAGGATTTCGGATACGAGGCGTTCGGATGCACGCTTTCCGATTTCACAGGCGCGGATTTCCTTGCGCTTGATGATGCCCCCGGAGTGCGAGTGTCGCCCGGAACCAAGATAACCGCGCATCCTTATTTCAGCAAATATTCAGATAGCGAAGCAAGAAGCGGAACGATGAAATGGACTCTTAGCGCCACTAATTCACTTGGCGAGCAGATGGGCATTATTGCAAACGGCGAGACGCCAGTAGAGTTCGTGCAATATTCAGTCACAAAGCTGCCAGAAATTAGCACAACTCTTCCAGGCGAGACGTGCCTTGCCACGCTGCTTGTTTGGATCGAGAGCGACGGAAAAATAATCGGGCGCAACTACCTGAATTATCACGCATATTCTCCTGCGGAGGCGGTTTCCAAAAAGGACGGCAAGACAATATTAACGTTCAACCCTGGTTCTTACAGCGATTCTTCGTGGAACGATGCTGGCCCGAAATCATCTTCGGACAGCTCACTTTCGCTCCCGCTCCCAGTCGCCACGCCTGCAATCCCGATTCCGAGTATGAGCGGAGCCAGCGGAACCGTCTGGGGCTACGACAGCGGGTTCTTTGAGTACTCGCTTGCACTTCCGTCCGAAGTCCAGGCAAATGCGCTGAATTCAATAACAATCTTGCTTGAAGCATCTGCGGCATACGGCGATTTCAATTACCAGACCGATGAGGCAAGGCACCAGACGGAAATGACGGTTAAGGCAAACGGATTTGAAGTTGGGGAAGCCATTCTATCCGATGCCTCTGCAGATGCGAGAGGCGCATTGTCTTACATAACGACGACGAGCGGCGGCTTATGTGGATCTTACGGAAGCTTGGTAGAGATTACAATAGATGGCGAAAAATTGGAAGTTGTAAAGAATTCGCTTTCATCCAGGCTGACCTTGCGCTTTGAAGTGAACGGCGACCCTGCTTTCTGCAACGGCCTGCGCATCTACGACGAACTCAATGGCGCGTATCCGATGAATCCAACAGTAATATTCGAGTGAGCGCACCTAGAACTACAATGGCTCGGCTGCGCCCCTGGCTATGAAGAACACTGCTGCGAATTCGGGCACTTCTGTTTCTCCTTCTTTCAATGAGAATTGCTCACCGCCCAATTTTACTTTCATCGGCTTTTTGACTTTTATTTTGACAGGATTTGCCGAGAATGCAACAGTATCG
>JAQUQK010000004.1:5489-28342 GCA_028716125.1 Thermoplasmatota archaeon
CACTGCTGCGAATTCGGGCACTTCTGTTTCTCCTTCTTTCAATGAGAATTGCTCACCGCCCAATTTTACTTTCATCGGCTTTTTGACTTTTATTTTGACAGGATTTGCCGAGAATGCAACAGTATCGTGCAATGCGTCGAAGCGCTTTAGTTCGTCAAGAGGAATTAATGTGACGCGCAGGCCCGTCTTGCCGTGCAATGAATCTGAAAGTCGGATCAGGCGCTTCACGTCTGAAGTGACAGGTTCGTCGGTTTCGCCTTTTGAGAGCGCAACTATGTTATTCACGAGTGCTTCCTTCGTGAAAAACCCTTTTAGCGCCCTCGTCTGGTCCAGATTGCCTTCCTTGATGCGCTCGATTCTCTCGGGCGTGAGTTCCAAAAGAATTTTTTCGGCTGTCTTTTTTGTGATTCCTGATTCCGTAAGTCGCTTTATCGCTGCCTGCTTTTCCGAATTTACTAATTCTTCAGCGATATGAATTATGCTTCGGCTTATGCGCCCGCGCCAGCCCGGCTCATCGGGCTTTGGCATCCTTAGGCTTTTTACCGGATTGATGAATCTTCCAGTGCCGCGCGTGCCCACGGTTTCCTCTTTCACATAATTGTCGATGTCAAGCCCAACGCCAGTGATATAATCAACAATTTCCCTGCGCTCTTCGCTTGATAAGGAAAGAAGACGCGGGTCGCTTATGTGCGCATGGTAGCCCCTTCCGCCCGAGAAATTTACGCGGACGTGCTTTGGGTCAAAGCCGAAATCGCCGAGAAGGAACTCGTCAACCAGTTTTATGAATTCCTCTTTGACCTTGTCGAGTTGCTCTTCATAAGACATCTTTTCCGCGCCTGGTATGTGGTCGGAATCAAGATCGAAAATCAGGTCCGCGCCCATCCACTGCTTTTCCGCCATTGTGGGCGCATCCGGCTTTTGGTAGTATGCCGCCGAATGATATGCGTGCTGCGGCACTTTTCGCGCAAGAAATTCATGCACCTGCTCTGAGGAGAAAAGGCCGATATGGCGCGCCATCGTGCCGCCAAAGGGAATGTACGCCCACTCCCTGCGCGGGAACCTTTCAGGCAGGGTTATTTTGGCGCTCCTGTAATACTCGTAGAATTTTCTGGATAGGAATTCGGCTGAGTCCATATCATTTCACATATTCCGCGATTTGCGCTTCCTCGACCTGCTTTTGCTCTCCGGTCTTGAGGTCTTTTACAGTAATCTTGCCCTGCTCGATTTCGTCGCCGATTATAAGCGCCTTGCTTGCGCCAATGACGTCGGCATATTTCAGGCTCTTTAGGCCGCGGCGCATCAAATCAACGTCCGCCTTGATCCCGGAGGCGCGCAGTTTTGCAACGATTTCCATTGCCTTTGAGCGGCGCTTCTCCTCAATCGGAACTACGAAAACACATCCTTTCTTGAGTTCTGGAAGCGCCTCTTCCTTTTCAAGCGCGACAAGAATTCTGTCGAATCCGATTGCGAATCCGGTTGAGCTTACCGGCTGGCCGCCGAACAGTTCCGCAAGCGCGTACGTTCCGCCGCCGCAGACTTGCTTTTCTGCGCCTAGCATGTCGTTGTAAATCTCGAAAACCATTCCGGTGTAGTAGTCCAGCCCTCTTGCGACGCTGAAGTCGAATGTCGGCTTTACGCCGTAGAATTCCAGATAATGCCCGATTTCGCGCAACTTTGAAACTGCGTCCTTTGCGCCCGAAAGCGCCTCTGCGCGGTCAAGGGTTTCAACCCCGCCCGAAAGCGCGACTAAGTCAAGAACTTTGACTGCAAACCCTTCGCCGTATTTCTCCAGTTCGGTGCGCACTGTCTCTTCCCCGACTTTGTCCATCTTGTCGATAAGGCGCATGAGAGTACGCTGTTCCTCGTGAGGAACGCCGTCGTCAGCAAACATCTTGCGAAGCACGCCGAGGTGGCTGATGCGCGGGTCTGCATGTTTCGAACCTGCGGCTCGTATGGCGTTCATTGCAAGCCCAATGATTTCCGCCTCGCCTTCGGAATTGTCCGTACCCAGAAGCTCGCATCCGAACTGCCAGAATTCCCTGTATCTTCCGGACTGCGGCTCCTCGTAGCGGAAGCAGTTGCCGAAATAGTAAAGCTTGATTGGCTTTGGCATCCTCTGCATGTCCGAAACGTAAAAGCGCATCACTGGCGCTGTGAGTTCAGGACGAAGCGTAACGTCCCTGTCGCCCTTGTCCTTGAAGTTGTAGAGTTCTTTCTTTATTCCCTCGCCAGAGCGTTCTATAAACAGTTCAAGATGCTCGAATGTGGGCGTCGCTATCTCCCTGTAGCCATAGGACTCGAACGTGCCCCGCATCCTTGATTCCACTATCCTGCGCCTCTCCATATCGTCCGGCAGGAAGTCGCGCGTTCCGCGCGGTCTTGAGAACTCCATATTACCACAGGAGAATTGGAAAGAAACCTATAAAGATGACTTTGGCGAGTTTGCGCTACACGCCCAGAAGCGGCAAAACCCTTGCCGCTATTCCGCCCAGCAGGAGCGCAAGCCCTATTCCCGCCAATGAAATGTAGAGCGTCTTCTTCCACCCTATTTCTCTTATGAGGGCGCCAATGGTCGAAACGCAGGGAATGTATATCATGCAGACGAGCGCGAAGACGAACATCTGGACGTGCGTGAGTGATGAAAGGGGCACAAGTGCCGCGAGCATTATGAGCGCCAATTCCTTGCGCAGGATTCCGAATATGAGGACAATCCCCGCAGCCGCAGGCAGGCCAAGCCATCCACCTATCACTGGATTCATGAAAGCGGAAATTGGCCCGAACGCCCCAATGAGTTCGAGGATTTTCAGCAAAATGCCTCCTATGATGATTATAGGAAATGCGATGAAAACGAAGTCGGACGTCCTTCCCCAAGTCTGGTAAAGCGCTGTTTTGATCGAGGGCATCTTGTATTCCGGCATTTCCATGATGAGTCCGGTAGGCTCGCCAGGAAGCACCTTGAAGGCAAGCCGCCCCAGAATGAAGACAAGCGCGATGTCTATCGCGTAAAGCGCAAGCGCCCAGCCAAGTCCCATGTACGCTCCAACCAGTCCCATTATGACAACCGTCCTTGCGGCGCATGGAATGAGAGTGGTCACAAATATTGCAATCAGCCTTTCCCTTTCCGTTTCCAATATCCTGCAGCCAAGGCATGCAGGAACCGTGCAGCCGTAGCCCAGCATCATCGGTATTATCGCTTTGCCATGAAGACCCATCTTGTGCATAATGGAGTCTGTAAGAAATGCTATGCGCGCCAGATAGCCGGAATTTTCCAGAATCTCAAGCACGAGGTAGAATGGAACTATATATGGAAGCGCTATCGTTATCCCTGCAACCAGCCCGGTGAATCCTCCTTCCCAGAGTATGGCGTAAAGTGCGCCTGCGCCAAACAGCCTTTGCGCCCATGGATCCAGCAGGCCAAATGCAGACGTCAGGGCGCTCGACAGAAAATTCCCGAAACTGAAAATTCCGACAAAAACGGCGGCCAGAATTGCAAGCATCACGAGATAACCGAGAATTGGATGGGTGGTTACTGCGTCTATCCTTTCTGACAATGGCGGCTTGTGCGGCTTCTCTATCCTCACAACGTCTTCGGCTATCCTTTTTGCGGCCGAGGAACGCTCGTATGACATCACGAGAGGGCACGCCTCGCCGTGCGCCGATTCCAGGCCGCTTGCGCAGGCTTTTGCCGTCTCTATGAGATTCGTGTCAATCTTCTTTGCAATTTCGCTAATCTCCTCGTCGCCTTCCAGCAATTTCGTTGCAAAATATCTCTTAGGATACTTCGTCTTGGCCGTTCCGTGTTTTCCCACGGCGGAAATGGTGATACTTATCTTTTCCTCTATTTCTTTTCCAAATTCCGGCGCTTTCGGGCGGGTGCCAAGCACATTAGTGCCGGATTCAAGCGCCGCGCTCATGGCTATTGCAGTGTCCAGTATTTTGTCTATGCCCCTGCCTTTTATTGCAACGGTGCGAACCACGGGAACGCCGAGCGCTTCCTCAAGTTTTTTGTCGTCTATGAAAATTCCCTTTTTCTCGGCGAGGTCTATCTGGTTTAGCGCGATTATCATCGGCTTGCCAAGTTCGGCGAGCTGGATTGTGAAAATTAGGTTTCTTTCGAGCGCGGATGCGTCGACCACGTTTACGACTATGTCGCTCTTGCGCGACGCGATATACTCCCTGGAAACTCTTTCCTCTATCGAAAACGTGGAAAGGGAATAGATTCCAGGAAGATCGATTACGTCTATTTGGCGGCCTTTGTATTGCAATGTGCCTTCCGCCTTCTCCACGGTCTTGCCGGGCCAGTTCCCTATGTGCTGGTGGAGCTGCGTCAGGTGATTGAATATTACGGATTTCCCGACGTTGGCATTGCCGGCGAGCATCAGGTTTATTTTTTTGCCTTGTATGCATTCTACGGCGCATTCGGCTGGGCATTTGCCCTTCCTTGCATAGCCGCAGCCTGCGCACCCATTCATTTCTTGGCCTCCTTTTCTTTTCCTTCGGCAGAGCGCGACACGAATATTTTCGACGCCACGCCCCTGCCAAGCGCAAGGTTGCATGATCTCGCGCATATCTCTACCGGGCCGCTGAACGGAGCGGACTTGACGATTTTGATTACAGTTCCCGGCGAAAGCCCCATGTCGGCGAGGCGCTGGACTACGGATTTTCCGCCGCGAAGGAAGCGTATGACTACGCAACTCCCTTCCCGCAGCGAGGTGAGCGGAGCTATCTCCACCGCCCTGCGCCCCGCCAATTCCGTGCACTGGGTGCAATTCTCAACGTCCTTGTCGCAAACAGGTATGATTTCGTTGTCCGGGCATTTTTCGGGATGCTGCAGCATGCGGCACAAGGCATCCTCGGTTTTTGAAGATACCGTATGCTCGAGGCTGCAGGCTTCGTCGTGCGCCTCTTCCTTGCCAACTCCCAGAACTTTTACAAGAAAAGTCTCCCAAAGGCGATGCCTGCGGAGGACCTTGCGCCCTTCTTCCAGTCCCTTTTGCGTAAGCGCCGTTTCGGTATGCGGCGCATATTTTACATAGCCCATTTTGTCAAGCTTGGATAGCATCTCCGTGACGCTTGGCGGGGCAATTTTGAGCACTGCCGCTATCTCGCCGGTTGCCAGCGGCTTTCCCTTCTCCATAAGGCGGTATAGCGCTTCCAGGTATTCCTCGACGTTCGGGCTTGCCATCTTAACAATAGTGAATCGAATGACGGAATATAAATTTAGGCGTACCTAAATATATTTCCATTTTTGCAGGCAAGTGCAAAGAATCTTTTACCGCCCGCCGATTCTCCCCTGATGCTCGAACGGCTCAAGAGAATAGACGTCAAAGAGGGATGGCGCAAGGCGATTCATATCCCCACGGCAATACTCGCGCCAATCGTCGTGTTTTTGTTCGGATACGCCGGCGCAGAGGTGCTTTGCATATCTGCCCTCGCATACATATTCGTCACAGGATATTTCGAGAAGCGACACAACATAAAGATGCCCGTTTCTTCAGAGGCGTTTGAGATTGCCTCGCGCGGAAAAGAGCTTGAGTTTCCATTGGCGCAGACTCTTTTCCTGATTGCTGTCCTCATCATTGCAATTTTCCTGCCATTTTCACTAACATTCGCGGCGCTTGGCGTCCTTGGCTTTGGCGACGGCGCGGCGGCCCTGGGCGGGATGATGTTTGGAGACCACAAAATCCCATACAACCGCAAAAAGTCGGTTGAGGGTTCTCTTATCGGGACGATTGTTGGATTTATTGGCGCAATACTGCTCGGATGGGCCGGAATCTGGTTCGATTATACAAACACAGCAAAACCGCTGTTCGGGCTCATCCCGCAGCTGAATGGAACCTGGATGCCCATTCTCATTTTGATATTCGGCGCATACCTCCTTGTCCTGCTATGGATAGAAATATTCGAGTTCTTTGCAAAGAAAAGATACGACCGCAGGGCGGCTTTTACTGGAATTTCGCTCAGCCTGCTGATTGGCCTTGCGCTTTTCGGGATTTTCCTCGCATTTGGGATGGATACTCCCATTTTTGCGGAAGCGCTAAAGTCAATAGTCGCGGCAAAGGCGGCGAAACTGCCATTCGTATATCTTGTCGGAACAATTAGCGGAATGATTGCCGAATCCGCCGCTGGAAAGACCGACAACCTTCTAGTTCCTCTTGTTTCAGCTGGGACGATGGTCGGAGTTTTGCTGGTGGTCTGATTGCCGAAAACGCTCGCCCTGAAATTCGCATACGACGGAACTAAATTCGACGGATTCGCTGTCCAGCCGCACGGAAAAACTGTCGAGGGTGAGATAATCAAGGCGCTTCGAGCAATCGGAATAAAAAGCAGCCCGCGCCCGGCGAGCAGAACCGACAAATGGGTTAGCGCCCGCGGGAACGTCATGGGGCTTGAAACTGATTTCCCTGCGGGAAAGTTGGTAAAGGCGCTAAACGGGATTTTGGAAAATATTTGGTTCTACGCTGTCGCTGATGCCCCTGCGGATTTCAAGCCCCGCCACGCGAACTGGCGGCTCTATCGCTACATCATGCCCAATGAAAAATTCGACGTGCCTGCGATGAAGAGATGCGCCGAAATGCTTGTTGGAGAGCATGACTTTTCAGCGCTTGCAAAAAAAGACGAGGACAAAAATCCGAAGAGGAATATACTTTCTGCGTCAGTTTCCAAAAAAGGAAAATTCATAATCCTTGAATTAAAAGCGCAGTCGTTCCTGTGGAGCATGGTGAGAGGAATCGCCGAATTGATGAAAGAAGCTGGAAGGAAAAAGGTAGGCGAGGATTCCATTTTGAAAATACTTGCAGGAGAAAGGAAGTCGAGCCTGCATTACGCGCCTCCCGAAAACCTTGTCCTGCTTGACGTTCATTATGATAAATTGAAATTCCGAAACATCCGCGAAGCAGTTAGAAAGATGAAAAAGGAGATTGGTGCCGAGCTTGAGAAGGCAGAAGCGCGCCAGAAAATACTGCAGGCAATTGTACATTAGTCGTAGATTTTCTGCATCATTATTACGTCGAGCAGTTTTCCAAATTTGACTCCGACTTCTTTCATGGTGCCGATGTGTGAAAAGCCAGCTTTCTCGTGCATTTTTACGCTTACGCCGTTGCCTGATGCGATTCTTGCAATCACTGTGTGAAGGCCGCATTTCTTTCCTTCTTCCATTAACTTTTCCAGGAGCGCATTTCCAATTCCCATTCCTCTGTTTTTCTCTGCGACATAAACTGAATTTTCTGCCGTGCCGGAATATGCGCACCTGTCCGACCATCTGGAAAGCGATGCCCATCCTACGACCTTGCCGCTGATTTCTGCAACTATAATTGGGTGTTTTTCATCATGCGCAGCAAACCATTTTTCCTGCTCTTCCATGGATTTTGTTTGCGTGTCGAAGGTTGCTGTGGTTTTCAATATTGCGTCATTGTAAATTTCCGTGATTGCTTCGAGGTCTGAGTGCTTTGCTTTTCGCATCACGACTTTTGGCATTTTGTTCTCTCCGTATCTATGAAATATCTCACTATCGACCTTGCCTTGGAACGGCGAGCCGCTTCTATAAATCCGGCTTTCTTGAACGCGGACGCGGTGCCTGTCCAGATGAATGGCGCGGGAAGATTCGTCTTCGGTTCGGTGGGATATCCCTCAACAATATCGGCGCCTTGTTTTACCGCATATTCCACTGCGGCATTTATCAGTTTGACTGACAGCCCTTTTCTGCGGAATTGCTTTGCGATAAAGAAGCACGTTATCGACCATACGGGCTTTTCGTCGATGCGCTTAAGGGCGCGGGAATTTTCCAGTACGGGATATTTTTCTCTGGGCTCGATTGCGCACCAGCCTATCGGCTTGCCACTGGAGTACATCAAAATTCCTGGAATTTCGCCGGATTGGACGATTTGCTTTATTGCTTTCCGATTTCCCTCGCCTTTCTGGGCCTTAAATTGTTTGCGCGGCAGTTTCCATGTCATGCACCAGCAGCCCCCGCATGCGCCGCGCTCGCCGAACAGCGTTTCAAAATCGTTCCATCGCTTCGATGTCAGCGGATGAAATTCGAATGCGTTTTCCGCCACCGCCGGCTTCCTGAAGCATTCTATGATGTGGTCGTTCACTATGCCGACGGCCTGCAGATGGGAATATACAATCGTCGTGCCGAGAAACTTGAAGCCGCGCTTCTTCATGTCTGCGCTGATTTTGTCCGACAGTTCGGTTCGCGCCGGAATCTCGGATGTCTTTTTCCACGGATTGTCGAGTGGTTTTCCGCCGGTAAAACTCCAGATATATCTGTCAAAACTTCCGAATTCTTTCTGGATTTCAAGAAAACGCTTCGCGTTGTTTATCGACGCTTCTATCTTTGCGCGGTTGCGTATGATTCCGGGATTTGCCAAAAGTTCCGCTGCCTTTTTTTCGCCGTATTTCGCTACTTTTGCAGGTTCAAAATTGTCGTATGCCTTCCTGTAATTCTCGCGCTTGCGCAAAACCGTAAGCCAACTTAGGCCAGCCTGCGCAGACTCGAGGACAAGGAATTCGAACTGCTTGCGGTCATCGCGGACAGGTGCGCCCCATTCCTCGTCGTGGTATTTCAGGTATAATTCAGCATCGCCGTTCTTGCCGTTTTTCAGAACGCACCAGGGGCAGCGCTCCACCATAAATCCACCTAGTTATTCCCGTTCTTCTTTCCAAATGGCAGGTAGTCCATTATCGTCCTTGTCTTCTTGTTCTTCAGCAGGGTTTCCATCGCGTGGTCTATCTCTTCCCTTGATATGCCCATTTCCTGAAGCGCCGGATAGTTCGGCTTTCCGTCAAATTTTATGTTGCGCAGGACAGTTTGCTCCACCCAGATGTGGCGCATTACGGCGCGCTTGGTTATCGTGACTTTTGTGTTCTTCGAAAACAGCTTGCCGTAGGAATATGCGCAAAGATACAAAATTGTGCCCCATGACAAAAGCATGAATGCCCATCCGCCGACAGTCATTTCCATTTATTTCTCCTCCTTTTGTGCTGCAAACGGCGGGGCGGGCAGCGATTCCTTCATTTTTGCCGCGGCCTTTGCCTTTTTGTCCCACGCGATTTTTATCAATATGCAGAAAATGGCCATGAGCACAACTACCATGATTCTTGCGCCCCAGGTGTAAATGTCGCCCTTTGCAAGGAATGCAGGCAGGTCGGTCGCAATCCATCCGATAAATATGGCGAGAATGTAAAGCGGGGCAACGTACTTTATGATAAACTTGAAGATTTTTGGAATGCGCATGTCCGCGCCTTTGTGCATCTCGACCCAGCCCTTCTCTATGTCGAAGAACCAGCCGAATATTATAATCTCAATTAGCGCCAGCACGGCAAGCCCGACAGTCCCTGCCCAGAAATCCACCTCGTCGAATACGCCCGGCAGGAATATGCACGGAAGCGCGATTGCGACTGCCGCGCCTATTGCAAACAATGATGATTTCATCCTGCTCCAACCGAATTCGTCCTGGAAGAAAGTTACGACCGGCTGAAGCATCGCAAGCGATGATGTTATCGCCGCGAAGAACAAAAGCAGAAACCAAAGGGCGCCGAAGAACTGACCGAGCGGTATGTTCTGGAATACGAGAGGCATTGAAAGAAAGCCCAATCCCATGTTGCCTGTCGCGGCCTGCGTCTGCGCAATTCCAAAGAACGCCACTGCCGCAGGTATCGCTATGCTTCCTCCGAGTATTACCTCGCAGAATTCGTTTGTAGATGATGTTGCAAGCCCGTTTAGGACTATGTCGTCGTCCTTCTTGAGATAGCTTGCATAAGTCGGGATTTCGCCTCCCCCAAGGCTGAGCGTGAAAAATATCTGGCCCGTGGCTGCAAGCCATACTGGCGCGGCTAAAAGCACCTTGAAGTCAGGAACCCATTGATATGCAAGGCCGGAGAGAACGCTATTGTCCGGCTTTGACGGGTCTGGAGTTCCAAGGAAAAGAACGCGGATTGCAAGAAGGATTGCAAATATTATAAGAAGTGGCATAAGGACCTTTGCGCTCTTCTCTATCCCCTGCACGACGCCGCGTGATATTATGAAAAAATTAACTGCTACGGTGATTACGAAGAATACAATAGCGATGAGAAATTGCGCACCACCGGGGCTAATATAATCCGTCATAAATTGGCGTATTGAATCGAAAGTGCTTGCCTGGAAATAAGACCCGGTTGCGGAGAAGAATGCGTAGCCGAGAGTCCATGACTCTACATACATATAGTATGAAACTATGAGCAGGGGCGAAACGACGCCCAGCACTCCGAGATATTTTGCAATTGGCTTATTCCACATCTTGTCAAGCATTCCAGGAAGAGAGCCGTGCCCGAATTTTCCGCCATACCTTCCGATTTCCCATTCAACCCACATTAGCGGAATGCCAAGAAGGAAGAATGCAAGGAAATACGGAATCATGAATGCTCCGCCGTATTGCGCCGCCTGCGACGGGAAGCGTATGAAGTTGCCGAGACCCACCGCGTTGCCTGCCATTGCAAGGATTAAACCGATGCGCGATCCCCATTTTTCTCGTGCCATGAAATCCAAGATATATGCGATTATGGTTTTTATTCCTTCACATCGCAAAATTACGAAGCAACGATTGAAAAACTAGAAAGAAGCGGAAAAATTACTTCATTATTTTCATCCAGCCGCCGGACTCATAGACCTTTACCTTGCGCTCCTTAATTATCTTCTCGAAATTTCCCCATGGGATCATCTCAAGGTTCGCGCCGCCTTTCCTGGTGAACTGGATTACATTGGTTCCCTTCACCATTGCAGGCCTGAGCTTCTTCTCTTCGGCTATTTTCCTTGCCGCCACCACAGAAATTACGTTCATTGCCATTTACTACCTCCATTAGAGCTTTTGGCTCCAATTTGGATATATTTTTGGCACTATATATGCATATCCTAGAAAAGCGCATTTTTTGCCGAATTTTGGCTGCTCTGGGTGATTTTTTGACGAAATTTATAAAAAGTAATTGGAAAAAATCATTCTTTGAAGCAGGATTCGTCATTCCTTTTGTATTCCAAAATGTCTTCCGGCTTAAAGAATATTGAAACCTCGCGTTTTGCGTTTTCCGGGCCGTCGGAGCCGTGCACCAGGTTCTTGCGCGTTATCTGGCAAAAGTCGCCGCGTATCGTTCCCGCTTGCGCCTCCAATGGATTGGTCTTCCCTATTATTGCCCTTGCGAGAGAGATTGCGCTCTCGCCTTCAAGAACCACCGCAAGAACTGGGCCCGAAAGTATGAAATTTATGTGCCCCTCGAAGAATGGTTTTGCTTTATGCTCCGCATACATCTCCTCGGCGGTGTCTCTTTGTATTTTGATGAATTTTGCCGCGATTATCTTCAGACCTTTGCGCTCGAACCTGGAAACTATCTCACCGACAAGTCCGCGCTGGACTGCATCTGGCTTTGCCATTACAAAGGTGCGCTCGATTGGCATGTGATCTACACGTAATTGCAAAACGCGTTAAAAATAGATTGCAAAATAAAATTGTAAAATAAAATAGAATTGTAAGAGAAAAAGGGACTTTGCCGCAAATTACTTCTTCTTTGCTATCCAGCCAACGCGCCTTGGATTGCGCTTCAGCTCGAGCATGTTCTTCTGGCACTTGTGGGTGCAGAAGAAAAGTATTGTTGCATTGTCGCGGACGAACATCTTACCCGTTCCGGGCTCGATGTCTTCACCGCAAAATGAGCAAACGCGCTTTTCTGCCATTTTTTACACCTCTTAACGCGTTACCGCTCCAGTGCGGATTGCCTTCCTGCCTACGCCGAGTTTGCGCGCTTCGCGCTCGGTCTCGCGCAGCATCAGGATGTCGCCCATCTGTATGGGTCCCATTGCATTGCGGACTATGATCCTGCCCTTGTCGCGGCCGTCGAGTACGCGTACCTTGACCTGAGTTACTTCTCCGGTCATTCCGGTGCGTCCGACCAGCTCAACGACTTCGCAGGGTATTCCGCGGTCTTCTTCTTCGCCGGGCATCTAAAACACCTGCTCGCTTACTTCTTCAGCGCCGCGACTTTCGCGACGATGTCGTCAACGAGTTCCTTCGCCTTGCCGATCTCAACGACGGCTATGGATGCGCAAGCCTTAACGCCTGCCGCTGCTCCAAGCTCCGCCTTTGTCGGGACATAGGCGTATGCAACTGCCTTCTCGTCGCAGAGTGCGGGCATGTGCGCCAATATTTCCTCGGGCTGGACGTCTTCCGCCATCACAACGAGCTTTGCCTGGCCGCGTTCAACGACCTTGGTGACCTCGTTTGTTCCCTTGGCGATCTTGCCGCCGTCCCTGACCATCTCGACTGCCTTCAAAACTTTGTCGGCAATCTCCTTGGGCGTCTGGTACTTCACATACATCTTTGCCATTTAATTACCTCTTTCCCGCCCCGTTCCCGGGACGTTCATCAGTCATCGGCCTCAAAAACATGAGGTTGCCCCCGTATCAATTCATGATTTAAAAGGGATTCTGAACAAAATGATCATATATTGTGGCATTCAAGTTTACGGGATTTTAGGCGCATTTTCCCCTCCGCATTTTTTCGCGCTTCGTTGTGTTATTTCTCTACATATATAATATCGAACAAAAAAGCGTTATATAGATAATAGCTATGCCCCCCTGCTCTCCGAGAGGAGTAGTGTGGTAAGGAGACGGTCTTATGTCGACGACACATGAAATAATCGAGAAAGTAATTGCAAAGAATCCTGGCGAGAAGGAATTCCACCAGGCCGTGAAGGAGGTTCTGGAGTCGCTGGAATCGGTAATGGAACAGCGCCCGGATTACGTCAAGGCGAAGATACTAGAGCGCATAACCGAGCCGGAGAGGCAGGTAATGTTCCGCGTTAACTGGATGGACGACAAGGGAGAAGTCCAGGTCAACCGCGGCTACCGCGTCCAGTTCAACAGCGCAATCGGGCCGTACAAGGGCGGACTTAGGTTCCATCCGGCGGTCAATCTCAGCACCATCAAGTTCCTTGGATTCGAGCAGACGTTCAAAAACTCACTCACCAGCCTCCCGATGGGCGGCGGAAAGGGCGGAGCGGACTTCGACCCGCGCGGCAAGAGCGATAACGAAATAATGCGCTTCTGCCAGGCATTCATGAACGAGCTTTTCAGGCATATTGGAGCAGACACGGATGTGCCGGCAGGCGACATTGGAGTCGGCGGACGCGAGGTCGGCTACATGTTCGGCCAGTACAAGAAGCTGGTCAACAGATTCGAAGGCGTTCTTACAGGCAAGAACCTCGAGTTCGGCGGCTCGCTCGTCAGACCTGAAGCGACGGGCTTTGGCGCAACATATTTCGCGGAAGAGATGCTCAAGCTGAAGGGCGACACGCTCAAGGGCAAGATCGTCACTGTTTCAGGTTTCGGAAACGTCGCGTGGGGAGCATGCATAAAGGCGTCCCAGCTCGGCGCAAAGGTCGTTGCAATCTCCGGACCAGACGGATATGTGTATGACCCGGACGGAATCGGCACCCAGGAGAAATGGGACTACCTCGGCGAGATGCTCAAGATGGACCGCAACAAGGTCGAGAACTACGTCAAGAAGTACCCGAAGGCAAAGTTCTTCGCGGGCAAGAAGCCGTGGGAAGTCAAGTGCGACATCGCAATGCCTTGCGCAATCCAGAACGAGCTCAACGAGGACGACGCAAAAACGCTCATCAAGAACGGCGTCAAGATAGTCGTAGAAGTCTCGAACATGGGCTGCACGGCAGAGGCATGGAAGCTGTTCATCGAGAAGAAGATACCGTTCGCACCCGGCAAGGCGGCAAACGCCGGCGGAGTTGCGACAAGCGGACTCGAAATGAGCCAGAACAGCATGCGCCTGGCATGGAACGCAGAGGAAGTCGACAAGCGCCTCCACGACATCATGATCAACATCCACAAGACCTGCGTTGAGACCGCAAAGAAGTACGGCTACGAAGGCAACTACGTAATCGGCGCAAACATCGCCGGCTTTGTGAAGGTCGCAGACGCGATGATGGCCCAGGGCCTCGTGTAAAACAAAAGAAAAAGGCAATGACCTTTTTCACCTTTTTTCCATTTTTTAGCGCACGGCATTCTGGGCAAAGGATAAAAATAGACATTTTATTCCCCCGTGGCCGCAAAATGTATGATGCTCCTAGCGCGCCGTCCTGCTGGACAGCGCTTAGTCGCGTTGTTCGTTGGACTCACAACGCTCCCGTGGTGTAGCGGCCAATCATCCGGCCCTTTCGAGGCCGGGACTCGGGTTCAAATCCCGACGGGAGCACTCTCTTGCTTTCATTCTATAGTATGTCGATAACGTGTCTAAAATATGACCTTGGGTTTGTTTTGGGGATGGATCATGCTGGAAAACTTGTTCTTCGCAGGCCTGGTTGCTTGGTTTGCTGGCGCAACGCTTCCGTTGATTTCCATTTCGTCTGATTCAAAAACGTTCCGCAGAATTTCACTTGGCATCTATGCCATCGCATCTCTTTTGCTTGCGGACGTGTCTCTTTTTGCTGCTTACAAAAACATCACGATTGCTATTACAATATACAAGATACTGCCGCAGATACAATTCTCATTCATGCTTGACCGCCTTTCGGCGCTTTTCGTGCTGATGATTTCGGTCGTTTCGCTTTGCGCTTCCATTTATTCCGTGGGATACGTCGAGCACGGCCACCACAAGGTGCGCAAGAACCTGCTCGTTTCTCTTATGGGATTTTTCATCCTGTCGATGATTCTTGTGGTTTCTTCAGCAAACACTTTCGCGTTCATATTCTTCTGGGAAACAATGTCGCTTTCCTCTTTCTTCCTCGTAATGTATGAATATGAGAAAAAGGAAACGCGAAAGGCGGGAATTTTCTATTTTGCAATGACGCAATTAAGCACTGTTTTCCTGATTACTGCATTTGTGGTTCTTTACGCAATAAACGGCTCGTTCGACATAAGGCATACTGCATTTGCCGACCCTTCGCTGCTCACGGCGGTTTTTCTTCTGCTGTTCGTTGGATTCTCGATAAAAGCGGGCGTAATTCCGTTTCATAAATGGCTTCCATACGCGCACCCGGCTAGCCCATCAAACATCTCCGCCCTGATGTCCGGGCTGATGATAAAAGTCGCGATTTACGGCATGATGCGCTTCCTGCTGTTCGCGCTTGCCCCTGAACTCTGGTGGGGCATACTTGTCCTTTCCGCAGGAATCATATCTGCGATACTCGGTGTCATCTACGCGATGAAGGAGAACGACCTGAAGCGCCTTTTGGCATATAGCAGCATAGAGAACATCGGCGTCGTACTCGTGGGACTGGGACTTTATTTGATATTCTCTCAAAGCGGCTTGCCCTCTCTTGCGATCCTTGGCCTTGCAGGCGCGCTCTTCCATGCATTCAACCACGCGATCTTCAAGTCGCTCCTTTTCCTTACGTCCGGCTCCGTTGTATATTCAACCGGAACGCGAAATATAGAGGAGATGGGCGGGCTTGTCCACAGGATGCCGTTTACTGCAATTTCGTTCTTCATTGGCGCATTGTCCATCTCAGCGCTCCCGCCGCTCAGCGGATTCGTTGGCGAGTTCCTAATATTCCAGTCTTTCCTTGATTCACATGCGCTTGCTGATCCGATGCTCAGGCTATTAATGGTGACGTGCCTTTCGAGCTTTGCGCTCACGAGCGCACTTGCCGCCGCGTGCTTTGTCAAGGCGTTCGGCGCGGTTTTCCTGGCAGTCCCGCGCACCGAAAATGCGCAGAAGGCGCACGAAGTTCCAAAATCCATGATTGCTGGGCCAATCATTCTTGCGGCGCTTTGCGTAGTTTTGGGCATATTCTCCCGCCAGATATTCAAATCTCTTGGCTTTTCAATAGATTCGCCCGATCTGTTTTTCATCGGCGTTTTCCTGATTGCTTCATACGCTCTTACGTTTGCGGTCCTTCGCGCCGCTTCCTCTGGCAAGGTGCGCATCAGCGAAACGTGGGGATGCGGCATAATTTCGCAGAATGGAAGAATGGAATATACAGCATCAGGCTTCGCCCAGCCTCTTGTCCGGATGCTCAAGGCGATATACAGGACAGAGGAGCGCAGCGAGAGGAAGTTCTTCGATTCCCAAAGCAGCATATTCAAGGAAGGAAAAGCAGAAATGCGGCTGATGCAGTTCTTTGAGGAATACATATACATGCCGATTGCGCGCGCTGTAAATACAGCTTCAAAGGCAGTGGCGCACCTTCAGACTGGCAGCCTGGACGACTACATCGCCTACACTTTCGTTGCAGTTGTCGTGCTCCTCCTTGTCGTGGGGTGGATAATATGAACTGGCCTTTCCTGATTTACATATTCGTCAATGCGGCATTCGCCCTTCTTATCTCACCTTTCTACATGAGCCTGATAAAGAAAATCAAGGCATGGACGCAGCGCCGAAAGGGTCCGCCGCTCTTCCAGACATACTACAATATCGCCAAGCTGATGAAAAAGGAGGTTGTATATTCCTCGAATTCGTCGTGGATAATGCGCACGACTCCTTATGCAAACATGATTGCGGTGCTTGCGGCGGCAATGTTCGTCCCGCTGGCTTTCGTGCCGCAGGGATTCGACGGCGTTGGCAACATAATACTGTTCGTATATCTCCTCGCCGTGGCAAGATTCTTCATGGCTCTTTCCGGCCTTGATGCGGGGAGCACGTTCGGAGGAATGGGAAGCTCAAGGGAAATGAGCCTTTCGGCGATAATAGAGCCTACGACAATAGTAGTCTTCGCAGCGCTTGCGTTCACGTTCAAGACCACAAATCTGCATGAAATTTTTACCGAGACCGCAAAATTCCCGGCGTTCGTAATGAACCCTTCGCTGTTCCTGATATCAATTCCGCTCTTTCTCGTCATCATAGTCGAAACTGCGCGCGTGCCTGTGGACAACCCGGAAACGCATCTTGAACTCACAATGATCCATGAGGCGATGATACTAGAGCAGTCCGGGCGCAACCTTGCCCTCATGGAACTTTCAAGCGCCGTGAAACAGACCCTTCTTACCGGCGTTCTTGTCAACGTATTGATGCCATGGGGCCTTGCAACCGAATTTACCCTGCAGGCGATTCTCTTTTCGATGCTTGCGTTCTTCGCAAAGGCGGCGGCGATTTCAATAATCATCGGTTTGTTCGAGTCGGCGCTTGCAAAAATCCGCCTTTTCCTGCTTCCGCACATATTCATGCTGGCATTCTTCCTTTCGGTTCTTGCCATACTGCTGGAGGTTTTCTAATGGAGTTTCTTGTCGAAGGGTGGATAAACGTCCTGCTGGCGCTCGTGCTCATATCCGGGGCTTTCATAGTCACGAGAAGGGATTTGCTGGCGCTTGTGTCCACCTACTCGATCCAGTCTTTCCTGATTTCGGCGGTGGCGCTTTCGCTTTATTTGATTGAAAAACACAATGTGCTTCTTTATCTTGCAATACTTACCGTTGCAAGCAAATCGCTGCTAATTCCGTACTTCATAAGAACCATACAGAGAAAGATGCGCATAAGGCGCGACCTGGAATTCCATTACATTACTCCGATAATCTCGATATTCGTCACCCTGATACTCACGCTTGTTGCATATATCTGCCTTTCAAAGGCGCTAACCGCTTCTTCGGCCCAAAATGACTTCTACCTCGGCGCGGTACTAGGCGTATCGCTTGCGCTTATGGGCATGATGGTCATATTCAGCCGCAGGAAAGTAATAACGAAGATAGTGGGCTATCTCATGATGGAAAACGGCGTCCTGCTTTTCGGCATGTTCCTCACCGAGCTTCCGTTCATAGTCGAAGCCATGATTGTCATCGACCTGATAATATTAGTGCTGATTGCCGCCATACTCGCAGTAGGAATGGATGCAAGCATAGAGGAGTTCCAGGCAAGGCTGAACGTGGCGCACAAATGGTTCACCCAGGAAAAGGAGGATGATGAGATATGATTCTTGCCGCATACGCAGTTGCTAGCGCAATGGCACTTGCATTCATCAGCATCTTCAAGTGGAATTCTATCACGCGCGTTTTCTCCGTATTGCACGGAGCGGCATATCTTGGCATATCCATATCAGCGCTCGCACTTGGAAAAATTCCGACGTATTATTTCGGCGGCAGGTATCTTTTCATAGACCGCTTTGGCATCTACGAAATAATGATTGCTTCCGCGGTATTCCTTTTTGCCGCGGTATACGCAATGCCGCACTCAAAAGAGCTTGTCCAGTCTGGCGAGCTGAGCGAAAAGAACTTTAAATTTGCATATCTCGCTTTCAACGCGCTTTTGGCATTTGTAGTCGCCGCGTTCGCCTCAAACAGCCTGGCGCTCTTCTGGATATTCGCAGAGCTCAGCACCGCTTCTGCCGCCCTTCTCATCGCAGTAATCAACTCGCGCAAAAACATAGACGCGGCGCTGAAATACGTCTTTGTGAATTCGACGGCAATGGTTTTCTCGTTCATCGGGATAATACTGATTTTCCTGGCATCCGAGCATTCCCTCGGGCACGGGACCTTGAACTGGGACGAGCTTGCCGCAGGCTCCGGGCTTTTCGAGCCCACCCTTCTTGCAGTCGCATTCGTGTTCCTGTTCATTGGCTTCGCCGCTAAATCCGGCATAGCGCCGTTCCACACCGCGCTCCCGCACGCGTACTCGAAAGCGCCTTCGGCCACTGGCGCCCTTCTTTCCGCGGTGGTCGCAAACATCGGCATATACGGGATAATCCGCGCATATTCGATATTGGGCGGAAATTCCGCCCGCTTGTCAATTTCCCCGATTCTCATTGCTTTCGGAGTTGGAAGCGTGAGTCTTGCGGCGCTAAGCATGCTTCAGCAGACGAGCACAAAAAAACTGATTGCCTTCTCTTCAGTAGAGCACATGGGACTTGTCCTGATTGGAATCGGCGTGGGAACTCAGCAGGCTCTTTTCTGGGTTCTTTTCTACATAATGGCGCACTCGCTTACAAAGGCGCTCCTTTTCTTCTCGTCCGGCGTCCTCCACCGCCAGTACAAGACAAACAAATTTGAAAAAATGCCGGATGCTCTGAAATTCCAGCCTCTGGCGTCCGCGGGCCTCATCATAGGCAGCTGCGCGATAATAGGGATGCCTCCATTCCCGATATTCCTGCCGAAGCTGATGCTTCTAATTCAGATTAACGGCGTGTCCACGTGGCTTCTTGCGGCCGTGCTTTTGCTTCTGGTAATTGCGTCCGTGTCGTTCGTACTGCTGCTTTCGAAGCTGTTCTCAAACGTGAGCACGGGCGAAGCGGGGCAGCAGCTCAAGCGCTTCGAAGTTCCTTTCGGAATGAAATTCTCGATAGTTGCGCTGATTGCAATCATAATCATTCTTGGCGTTTTCCTGCCGGATGCGCTGAAGAATTTCATTTCGGCGATAGTGCGTGAGCTGAGGTGGTAAAATGGCAAGCCCTGAAATCCTGACCTCGCTCAAAGGCACGGAATGCCTAAAAACCGCGTTCCCTGGAAACAACAGCGAGATATATGCGCCAGTGGACGAGGCGGAGTTCCCTGCCATAATTGATGCGCTCGCAAACGACGGCTGTGTTCTGATATCATTGTTTTGTGCACAGAATTTCGAAGGCCGCAAAGGGCTTGCGCTTTTCTATGCATTCGAGCGAAGGGGCTGCGAGAATATTCTCGTTCTTATGCGCAGCGCCAAGGGCAGCAAAGCAACATCGGTTGCGCAAAAATTCCCATCGGCGTGCTGGTTTGAGAGGGAAGTTTCTGACGGATTCGGCATAGAATTCGAAGGCGCGTTCGACAATCGCAGGCTCTTCCTGCATGAAGTTTATCCCGAAGATTTCCATCCATTGCTGAAGGAAACGCCGAATAAAAAAATCAAACTTCGCGAGAAAATACCTGCCGAATCGGAATACCAATTCAAGCCAATGAACGGCGAGGGAGTTTACCAGATACCGGTTGGGCCGGTGCACGCAGGAATCATCGAACCGGGACACTTCCGTTTCAGCGTCATAGGCGAGCCCATTTCCAACTTGGAAGTGCGCATGTTCTACAAGCACCGCGGCGTCGAAAAGCTTGCAGAGGGAAAAACGCCTGAGGAATGCGTCAAAATCGCAGAGGCGATAAGCGGGGACGAGACCGTTGCAAATTCAGTTGCGTTCTGCATGGCGGTCGAGAAAATTTCAGGCGCAAAGATTCCGGCAAGGGCTGATCGCCTTCGCGCCGTCTTGCTTGAGATGGAGCGCATCTATTCGCTTCTTGGGGACGTTGCCGGAATGGCGGTTGACATTGCATTTGCTAGCGGCGCAAGCCCGTTCTTCATACTGCGCGAGGAAATTTTGCGGCAGAACGCCAATCTTACTGGTTCAAGATTCATGAAAGGAATTGTCGGCATTGGCGGCCTGAAAAAAGACGTTCCTGAAAATGAATTGCGGAACCTTTCATCGTACCTAAAAACATTCCCAAAACTATTCAAGGAAGCGCACGACTCCGTTCTTTCGTCCACAATCTCGGTCGACAGGTTTGACAGAACGGGACTTGTAGAAAAACGCCTTGTCTCGCCTTTGAATCTTACTGGGCCTATTGCCAGGGCGTCCGGCGTTCAGATCGACAACCGCAAGGACCGGCCTTACGGCGCATACCAATCATTCAAGCCGCGCGTCAAAATAATGGATGGCGGCGACGTCCTTTCGCGCTTTGAGGTGAAATCGCACGAGATACTGGAATCCGTGAATCTCATACAGAAGATTTTGAAGGATCTGCCCGAAGGCCCAGTCTCGTCAAATTTCAAGATTTCCGACGGCTTTTGCCTTTCGACGGTCGAGGCGCCAAGAGGCCAGAACCTGCATTGGGTTTATATCAAAGATGGCGTGGTTGACAGATACAAGGTGCGCACGGCGTCGTTCTGCAACTGGCAGGCGATAGAGCACGCAGTCATTGGAAACATAGTTCCAGACTTCCCGCTCATAAACAAGAGCATGAACCTGTCGTATGCGGGGACGGACCTTTGAGGCGATAAAATGGCAAATCCAATTTTCAACATATTCAAGCCAAAGGTCACGGAAAAATTCACTCTGCGCGATGAGGAGTTCGAGGCAGTAGGAAAGCAATTGAAAAGAGAAATAGACAAAGTATTCGGGCGCAGCCTTGCAATCCGCGAACTTGATTCCGGGAGCGATAATTCCACCGAGATTGAGCTTGTGAATCTTGGCGCCCCCCACTACGACGTGGAAAGGTTCGGCGTTTCCTTCGTGGCGTCCCCGCGCCATGCCGACGTAATCGCAATCACTGGCGCAGTCACGAACAACATGGCGATAGCTGTGAAGAAGACATACGATGCCGCGCCTGCACCCAAATTCGTCATCGCAATAGGCGACGACGCCTGCGGAACTGGAGTTTTCGCGGATTCATATGCAACGTTAGGAAGTGCAGACAAAATTCTGCCAGTAGACCTGAAAATACCAGGAAACCCGCCAAGCCCAACGGAAATCCTGAAAGGACTGCTTGCGCTTATGAAAATAATACTGGAGAAAGGACAATAAGTCATCAATTTTTATTGGATTTTTCTTTTAGCATGCGTTTTGCTTCTATTGATGATGTAAGAAGTGGAAAATCGTTTTTGTCTTTGAATTCTTCATATATATCCATTCCACCCATCAGCAAACCAACTGCCGGCAGTGCGTTTGAAACAGCTTGCTTGAAGAGAAATCTCTTAGGAGATGGTGTTCTTCTCATTAGAAATTCGTCTAGTTGTTTTTGATACGTGTCTTTAATATATTCTTCAAATTGGTTGGATTTTATTTTATCCATTCCTTCCAATATCAATACGGATTCTCTTTGAACGTCTTTTCTGAAGTTTCTAAACTCACTACTCTCTCTGATTTTGATCAATTCCTGTATGTTCAAAGGACCTAAATCCGGCAAATATATTGAGAAAATTGTGTTTTGAATAGCTGTTGTTGGTGGCCTTTCATAATTATTTAATCTATTTGAGAAGACATAATCAAAGAATGCATTGTATCTCTTAGGATAAAACATCGAGTATGAATTTTTCATACATTCCATCAACATATCTGCAAGACCCATAATTTCTACATAGCGACGATCTTCACTACTTCTTAAAACATCGTGAACTCTCTGATCGCCATAAAATTTGTGGCCAAATTGTAGAAATTCATCTATCTCTTTGCGATTTCTTTTGTCTTCCTTCTTAGCCAAAATCAGATTGTTCTTATACAACAGATTTACATCTAAGAGAAGTTGTTTTACCGCAAGGGCCATCCCTTCATTTTTTTTGCTGATTTCGCCATACTGATTTAAAAATAAATCCAGATAAAATTTTGATATCTTCCTGTCTATCTCCTTATATTTTTCCTCGGATTGTCTTTGACCGAGTTCTCTGTTTAACTGTTCTTGTTTGTATTCTAAAATTTCCAAGTTCTTGAATGTGAATATGCCGTGCTTTCTAAATTTGTGATGTCTCAAAAAACTTCTGACTATAAAATATATTGGACCCACATTTAACTCTTCTAAATTTTCACCTGATAGTTCCTGTCCTTCGCACTAGAACAAAGTAGTTTATAGTTAATAAGTAAAAGAAATTTGCTATGCCAATCAAAACTTAAATTGATATTCGATTCCTTCTTGATGCTTTCAATAGTGGGCGCAAGGTTTCCAAAGGGCGCCAAATGCGACATAAATTTCATAATCAAGGCGGCGGATAAATTCTCGAAAAAAAGCGGATGCGCCGTCCAAATTCTTGATGCTTCGATGATAGTCGGGCGCGAGCACCTCCATTCTGCAATACTGCACGCCAGACGCGCCTTTGAAAGCAAGACAAACGCCGCGCGCTCGCTTTCCGTGGAAATTGCGCGCTACGCTTCCGGGGAGCGCCAGATAAGCGTCGCCCTGTCAAAAATGGGAATTTCTGAAAAAACCAAATCCA